>NZ_NHSN01000018.1 GCF_016653405.1 Halorhodospira halophila | reverse complement strand
CCCCCTCCCTCCCTCCCGTTCCCGTGACGCTGTGAGACACCCGAGGCGTGCTCGGTGTCACCGAAAAATCCTTGTAAAAACAACGCGGTGACTTCTGTGACATCTGTGACACCTGCTTTTGGCGGTGTCCGCGTTGGTCTCCGGGCGGTGGGTATTGGCTCGCGGTTGTGTCGCCGCCCTTGTGGGTATCGGGTAGCGAGGACACGCCAGCACCCCGTCCGCTACCCGCAGACTATGGTAGCTTACAATGGACGGTAGTGGACGATAGGGACGGGTAAGCGCCGGGATTGCGGGCGTTTAAGCTAGAGAGCGGGATGTCAGTGGACGTTGAAAACGTTTATGTGGTGGAGGCGGCGGGAATCGAACCCGCGTCCGCAGGAGCTACACCGTCGGTCCTACATGCTTAGCCGATCTATTCTTTTTAACGGTTGAACGCCCGACCGGCAGGGCGGCTCAACCGCGAGCCCGTTGGGTTTCACGATGCCGGACCGGACCTATCCGGGCATCGCTATCCTGCGTCTATGACTGCTCGTCAGCCGGCACAGGCACCGACTGGGAGCAGCTGGCGGGTGTTACGCCGCCAGGGCGTAGTTGTCGTCGTTGGCAACTATCTTTAAGTACAGCCTGTTTTACGAGGTTGACTGTCACCTCGGCATGCACCTCGGGTTTCGCGACCTGCGTCGAAGCCATGTCGCCCCCGTTGCAACTGAGTAGACAGTGTACGGCTCGTGGAGTTCCCTCGGCAAGCGCGATTATCGCGCCGGCAGAGACCGGTCGACGGGCCGGCCCCCGTGCTAGCTGACCTTGTGCTTGAGCAGGCGCTCCCGCTGGCGCTGCCAGTCCTGCTCCTTCTTATCCGCCCGCTTGTCCTGCTTCTTCTTGCCCTTGGCTACACCGATCTCGATCTTGGCGCGCCCCTTCTTCCAGTAGAGCTTGAGCGGCACCACGGTGTAGCCTTCGCGGTCCACGGCGCCGATCAGACGGCTGATCTCGCGACGGTGGAGCAGCAGCTTGCGCGTGCGCGTCGGATCCGGCCGGACGTGGGTGGAGGCAGTGCTCAGCGGCGTGATGTTGCAGCCGATCAGCCAAGCCTCGCCGCGACGGACGAGGACGTGGCTTTCGGTGAGGTTCACGCGCTTGGCACGCAGCGATTTGACCTCCCAGCCCTCCAGCGCCAGCCCGGCCTCAAGGCGCTCCTCGATGAAGAAATCGAAGCCCGCCTTGCGGTTGACGGCGATGACGTTGCCTTCGGTCTTTTTGCTTTTTCCGGCTTTCTTGCTCACGGGGCGCATTGTATAGACGCCGGACCGCTGCGCAAAGCGCTGCGGCCGCCTGGTGGTTGGTGGTTGTCGGGGAGGACGCGGATCGTGACAATGGCCGGTCAAGGTCCGGAACGCTGGAGAACGGGAAGCCCCATGCCGAGCATCAGCCGCAGTGAGCTGGTCCCCTACACCGCCATCGAGATCTACGACCTGGTCAACGATGTCGCCCGCTACCCGGAGTTCATTCCGTGGTGCAAGGAGTGCGAGATCCTCGAGACCAGCGAGGACACCACCCGTGCCCGCATGACCTTTGCCAAGGGCGGCATGGAGAAGTCGTTCGTGACCGCGAATCGACACCAGCGCGGCAAGATGATCGATATCCGGCTCGTGGAGGGACCGTTCCAGCGCCTGGAGGGTTACTGGCGCTTTCGAGACCTGGGCGAGAGCGCCTCGAAGGTGACCCTGGACATGGAGTTCGAGTTCTCCAATCGGATCGTGGCCTACGCCTTCGGCAAGGTCTTTACCCAGGTGGCCAATACGCTGGTAGACAGTTTCGCCCGGCGGGCCCGCGAGGTCTACGGAGAGCGCGATGTCCTCTGACGGGGGATTGCAGATCGAGGTCGCCTACGCCCTACCGGAGCAGCAGACCGTGCTTCGGCTGGAACTGCCGGCTGGCAGTACGGTGGGGGACGCCCTGAACGCCTCGGGGCTCCTCGAGCGCCATCCGGAGATCAACCTGACGCAGCAGTCGGTGGGCGTGTTCGGGCAGATCGTCGGCCTCGATACCCCGCTGCACGATGGTGACCGGGTGGAGGTCTACCGGCCGCTGCAGGTCGATCCGAAGGAGGCCCGCAAGCGGCGGGCCGCTCGCAAGGCCTCCTGAATGGACGCAGGCTAGCGGGACGTCCAGTGATCCTCGATCTCGACGAGGGTGTCGTCGTCGAAGTGGAGCGTCAGCCGCTTGCGCGCCTGCTCGCTGCCGCTGCGCTCGTACAGGTAGTCCCAGCGATCATCCTCGAAGGCGTGCTCGAGCACCGGCGTGCCGAGCCGCTGCCGGACTTCGGCACGGCTCATGCCGACGGCGATCCGCTCGATGTCCTCTTCCTCAAGCAGGTTCCCCTGCTCGATCTCCAGCGGCTGGGCCAGCGGGAACTGACCGCCGCACCCGCTGGCGAATGAGGCGCCGAGAACGCATAATAAGAATAACTTGCATTTGGATGGTGTCGTCATAGAGGAAATGGTAGCCTAATGACCGAATCGACGAACAGTAGGCGAGGGGAAGCTGTGGACGCTGGTGGCTTGCGCAAGGCAGGGCTGAAGGTCACGCTGCCGCGGATGAAGATCCTGGAGGTGCTGCAGCAGAGTCAGCAGCGCCACGTCTCCGCGGAGGAGGTCTACCGGGCCCTGCTGGATGCTGGGGAAGACATCGGACTGGCCACGGTCTACCGGGTCCTGACCCAGTTCGAGACGGCGGATATTCTGGTCCGGCACAACTTCCAGGGCAGTCATTCCGTCTTCGAACTCAACGATACGGCGCATCACGATCACATCGTCTGCGTGGAGTGCGGTCGCGTGGAGGAGTTCGTGGACGACACCATCGAGCAGCGCCAGCGCGATACGGCTCGGGACCACGCCTTCCGCATGACCGGGCACTCACTGGTACTCTACGGCGTTTGCGCCGATTGCGCCGGGGCCAGCGAAGAGGGCAGTTGACCCCTCCGCGCCTGTCATGCCCTTAGCCAGCGCCGCGGGCCAGCATACGCTGCGCCGCGGCACGCTCGTGATCGGTGATCTCCAGCCCTCCGAGCATGCGCGCGATCTCCTCGATTCGCTCGGCCTCCGCGAGGGGATCCACCTCGGTGCGTGTGCGTCCGTCGCCCTCGGATTTGCTGACACGAAAGTGGGCGCCGCCCTGGGCAGCCACCTGCGGGAGATGCGTCACGCACAGGACTTGGTAGCGCTGCCCGAGGGTGCGGAGCAGGCGCCCGACCACCTCGGCCACCGCGCCGCCGATGCCGGTGTCGGCCTCGTCGAACACCAGCGTCGGCACCCCGCTGGCGCGTTCGACCGTGGCCACCTGGATCGCCAGACCGATTCGGGAGAGCTCGCCGCCCGAGGCGACCTTGGCCAGGGGGCCGGCAGACTGGCCGGCGTTCGTGCGCACCAGCAGCTCGATACGGTCGAGGCCGTGACTGCTCGGAGTGGCCTCCGCCTCAAACTCGATCGCCGGGATGAGTTCAGCGCCGGCCATGCCCAGTTCCCCAAGCAATTGATGGACCTCGGTGGCCAGCTGGTCGGCGGCGTTCTGGCGCAGCCGGGACAGCCGCCGGGCGGCGTCCTGGTAGCGCTCCACGGCCGCCGCCCGGTTCTGACGTAGTGTCTCCAGGCGCTGCCCGGCGTTCTCCAGACGTTCGAGCTGGGCCTGCAGCGTCTCGAGGGTTTCCGGTAACTGCTCGACCTCGACACGATGCTTGCGGGCGAGATCCCGCAATTCGCTGATGCGCTGGTCGAGTTCGGCCAGGCGCTGCGGATCGATCTCGAGCCCGTCGGCAAAGTTGCGTAGGGTCTGGCAGCCCTCTTCCAGGTGTGCCAGGGCGTTCTGGAGCAGGTCGGCTGACTCGCCCAGGGCGGGGTCGATCTCCCGCCGCTCTTCCAGCTCACGGACCGCGCGGCCGATGAGCGCCTGAGCGGCGAGGTCATCGTCCGACAGGGCCTGGAGCTGGGTCTGGGCCAGCGCGATGAGGGATTCGGCGTGGGCCAGCCGCTGGTGCTCCGTCTCCAGCTCGTTCAGTCCGTCCCGGGAGGGGGCTGCGCTTTCAAGCTCTTCGACCTGATGCCGCAGCAGGGCGAGGCGATCCTCGTAGTCGTGGTCCCGGTCCTCGAGTTCGGCCAGCTCGCGGTCGATCTCGCGCAATTCGCGGAAGCGCTCGGTGACCGCACGACGTAGCTCGCCGGCCTCGGCGTAGGCGTCAAGGAGTTCGCGCTGAATGGCCGGGCGCAGCAGCGATTGGTGGGCGTGCTGGCCGTGGATGTCGACCAGCTGCTCGCCGAGTTCGCGGAGCACCTGCAGGGCCACCGGCGTGCCGTTGACGAACCCCCGCGAGCGCCCGTTGCTCTGGATAACCCGGCGGACGATGATCTCGTCATCCCCGTCGAGTTCGCGATCAGCCAGCCACTGAGTCACCTCGGGGCCGGGCGGGTCGAACACGGCGCTGACCTCCGCGCGCTCCGCCCCGGGGCGGATGATCTCGGACCGGGCGCGGTCGCCGAGGCAGAGGCCAAGGGCGTCGAGGAGGATGGACTTGCCGGCACCGGTTTCGCCGGTCAGCACATGCATGCCCGCGCCGAACTCCAGATCGAGCTGATCGACGATGGCGAAGTCGCGGATGTGGATCTCCCTGAGCACAGCGCTTCTCCCTATGCGCCGAAGGGTTCGATGTTGCACAGCGGCCCGCCCCAGCCGAGCTTGGCGCGGAGCAGGTTGAAGTAGCTGTAGCCCGGCGGATGGACCAGGCGGATCGGGCTCGGGTGGGCCCGCACCACCAGCCGGCTGTCCTCCTGGAGGGTCAGGTCCCTCTGGCTGTCGCAGCTGACCCGGACGTGCTCGATGAACCGCGGGTGGACATCGATCTCGATCCGGCTGTCTCCATCGACCACGAGTGGCCGATTACTCAGCGTGTGCGGACAGACCGGCACTAGAACCATGGCGTGCAGGTTAGGGTGGGCGATGGGCCCGCCTCCGGCCATGGCGTAGGCCGTCGAGCCGGTCGGTGTGGCAATGATCAGTCCGTCGGAGCGGTGATCGCTCAGCGGCTCGCCGTCGATCCGCGTGACCAGTTCGATCATCCGCGCGGTGTTCCAGCGGTGCAGGACCACCTCGTTGATGGCCACGTCCTCGCGGAGCAGCGTATCATCCTGGTTGGAGCGGATCTCGGCGCGCAGGATCAGCCGCTCGTCGACGACGTGCTGCCCGTCCAGGATCTGCGCGACCTCGTCCAGATGCTCGGGTGCGATGTCGACCAGGAACCCCAGCCGGCCGCGGTTGATGCCCATCAGGGCGACATCCCGCCGGCCGGCCACGGCCCGGGCGATGTGGATCAGGGTGCCGTCGCCCCCGATGGCGATGATCAGATCGCAGGCATCGAGCAGGGCTTCACGGGGCACGCGCTGCAGGTGGTGATCACCGGTCTCCGGCATGGACTGCTCATCGAGCAACGCCGTACAGCCGCGCGCTTCCAGCATGGGCAGCAAGCGCTCGACCAGCCCGGTGATGGCCGGGTCGCCGGGTTTGCCGGTGATGCCGACGGTGGGGAAGGGCGGTGGTGGATGTACGTCCATGGTCGGGAACGGTATCACGTCGCCCAGGGGGCGCCAATTGGCCGGCGACTGGCGCGTTGACGGTCGTTCGCGCGGCTTGCTAGCCTCTGATCGCACTTTGAGCGCCCTAAGTGCAACCCCCGCGAAATCGCGCAACCCGTGGTGCATGAGCCATGAGCCCGCCGCACGACCTGGAGCTGGGCGACCGCGCGCGCACCCTGCTCCGCACGCTGGTGCGTCGCTACATCGACAGCGGCAGGCCGGTCGGGTCGCGCAGCCTGGCCCGTGAAGCCGGGCTGTCCGTCAGCCCAGCCACGGTGCGCAACGTCATGGCCGACCTCGAGGAATTGGGCTATCTGGTCTCGCCGCACACCTCGGCCGGTCGGGTGCCGACCGATCGGGGCCTGCGCTTCTACGTCGACTGCCTGCTCCAGGTCCAGCCCATCGAGGGCGACACCGTCGAACAGCTCCGCCGGCGTCTGGTTCGCGACCGGGAGGAGGGGGCGGAGGAGTTGGCCGACTCCGCCTCGGACCTGCTCTCGCAGTTGACCCGGCTGGCCGGTGTGGTGACCCTCCCGCGCTGCGACTGGGCGGTGCTGCGCCACGTTGAGTTCCTGCCGCTGTCCGACCGTCGCGTGCTAGCGATCCTGGTGATCAATGAGCGGGATGTGCAGAACCGCGTCATCCGCACCGAGCGCGACTTCTCCGAGGCTGAGCTTCAGCGCATCGCCAACTACCTCAATGCGGAGTTCGCCGGCGTGGAGCTGCCGCGCGTGCGCCAGCGCCTGCTCGCCGCCATGCAGGCCGATCAGCAGCGGCTCGACGAACTCATGCGCTCGGCGGTGGAGGTCGGCGAGAAGGCCCTGGCGGAGGAGCAGGACGACGAGGGGTACGTGGTCGCGGGTCAGACCAATCTGATGGAGTTCGAGGAACTCTCCGATGTGGACCGGCTGCGCCAGCTGTTCGAGGCCTTCACGCAGAAGCGTGACATCCTCCACCTGCTCGATCGCTGCGCGCGGGCCGATGGCGTCCAGATCTACATCGGCCAGGAGGCCGGTTACGAGGTCTTCGACGGTCTCTCGCTGGTGACGGCCCGTTACGGGGTCGCCGGTGAGGCGGCCGGGGTGCTCGGGGTGATCGGGCCGACCCGCATGGCCTACGACCGGATCATTCCGATCGTCGACATCACCGCCCGATTGGTCGGCTCGGCCTTGAATCCGCCGCGCTAGATCCCCACACCTGTGCCCAGGCAGGAGGCAGTGCACCCGGTGGCCGCGCTTGGGGCGCCCGGTGGTGGGCTGCCAGTAACCGTTTTCCGGCTCAATCCAGCGGAGCAGCCATATGACTGATAACCAGCGACAGAGCACGACCGAGGAGCAGCCCGAGGTGCGCGGCGACGCGCAGGCAACCGCCGAGGCGTCGGAGCAGAAGCACACCCGTCAGGCCTCGGAGGCGCTCGAGGGCGAGCTCCAGAGCGGCGATTCGGCGAGCGAGGGCGCCGCGGCGGACGAGGCCGGTACCAGCGCCGAGGACCTGGAGCAGCGTATCGAGGAACTCGAGAACGCCCTTGCTGACGCCGAGCGGAAGGCCCAAGAGAACTGGGATCAGGTGCTGCGCATGCGCGCCGAGCTGGAGAACGCGCAGCGCCGCGCGGAAAAGGATGTCGACCAGGCCCGGCGGCAGGGGCTCGAGAAGGTCTGCGGCGATCTCCTGCAGGTCAAGGACAGCCTGGAGATGGGCGTCCAGGCGGCCGAAGACGCCGAGGCCGATCGCGAGAAGCTCCTCGAGGGCTCGCAGTTGACCCTCAAGATGCTCAATCAGGTCTTCGAGCGCTTCGAGATCGAGGAGATCAACCCGCTGGGCGAGCGTTTCAACCCCGACTACCACGAAGCTATGGCGACGCAGCCCAGCGAAGAGCAGGAGCCGAACACCGTGCTCCACGTGGTGCAGAAGGGCTACCGCCTGCAGGATCGCCTGCTGCGCCCGGCACTGGTGGTGGTGGCCAAGAAGGCCGACGGCAGTGCGGGCAGCGGTGGCTCGGTGGACGAGACCGCCTAAAGGCACGCGATTCGGCGCGATTCAAACCGGGCCCTTGAAAAAGCCGATGGGGCACCGCACTTAAGGGGCAGAAGGCAATCAGGCCCGGACAGATTCAACGGTTAGCAGGAGCGAATTATGGGTAAGATCATCGGCATCGACCTGGGCACGACCAACTCGTGCGTGGCGGTCATGGAGGGCAATAAGACCCGCGTGATCGAGAACGCGGAGGGCGATCGGACCACCCCGTCGGTGGTGGCTTTCGCCGAGGATGGCGAGGTGCTCACCGGCGCCCCGGCCAAGCGGCAGTCGGTCACCAACCCGGAGAACACCATCCATGCGGTCAAGCGCCTGATCGGCCGGCGCTTCGACGAGGATGTCGTCCAGCGCGACATCAAGGAGATGCCGTACAAGATCGTCAAGGCGGACAATGGCGACGCCTGGGTCGAGGCGCAGGGTAAGAAGATGGCGCCGCCGGAGGTCTCGGCGCGCACCCTGCAGAAGATGAAGAGCACCGCCGAGGACTACCTGGGTGAGGAGGTCACCGAGGCAGTGATCACCGTCCCGGCGTACTTCAACGACTCCCAGCGTCAGGCCACCAAGGATGCCGGCAAGATCGCCGGACTCGAGGTCAAGCGCATCATCAACGAGCCGACGGCGGCGGCGCTGGCCTACGGCCTGGACAAGGAGGGCGGCGACAAGAAGGTCGCGGTCTACGACCTGGGCGGCGGCACCTTCGACGTGTCGATCATTGAGATCGCCGAGGTCGACGGCGAGAAGCAGTTCGAGGTCCTCTCCACCTCCGGCGATACCTTCCTGGGGGGCGAGGATTTCGACAAGCGGATCATCGACTACCTGATCCAGGAGTTCAAGAAGGACCAGGGCATTGACCTCGGCCAGGATCACCTGGCGCTGCAGCGCCTGCGCGAGGCGGCCGAGAAGGCCAAGGTGGAGCTCTCCTCGAGCCAGCAGACCGAGATCAATCTGCCCTACATCACCGCGGATCAGAGCGGTCCGAAGCACATGGCCATCAAGCTCACCCGGGCCAAGCTCGAGTCGCTGGTCGAGGACCTGGTCGAGCGCACCATCGAGCCGTGCAAGACCGCGCTCAAGGACGCAGGCCTGGCGGCCAGCGACATCCAGGACGTGATCCTGGTCGGTGGCCAGACGCGGATGCCGAAGGTCCAGGAGAAGGTCAAGGATTACTTCGGCAAGGATCCGCGCAAGGACGTCAACCCGGACGAGGCCGTGGCCGTGGGTGCAGCGATCCAGGCCGGTGTGCTCGGCGGTGACGTCAAGGACGTTCTGCTGCTCGACGTCACGCCGCTGTCGCTGGGCATCGAGACCCTCGGTGGCGTGATGACCAAGATCATCGAGAAGAACACCACCATCCCCACCAAGGGGACGCAGACCTTCTCGACCGCCGAGGACAACCAGACCGCCGTGACCGTCCACGTCCTGCAGGGCGAGCGGGAGATGGCCAAGGACAACAAGTCCCTCGGTCGTTTCGATCTGACCGACATCCCCCCGTCGCCGCGTGGTGTGCCGCAGATCGAGGTCGCCTTCGACATCGACGCCAACGGCATCCTCAACGTCTCGGCCAAGGACAAGGCCACCGGCAAGGAGACCGGCATCGAGATCAAGGCCTCCTCCGGGCTGACCGAGGACGAGATCGAGCGTATGGTCAAGGAGGCCGAGGAGCACGCCGAAGAGGACCGCAAGCAGCGCGAGCTGGTCGAGGCGCGCAACCAAGCCGAGAACATGATCCACTCGACCCGCAAGACGCTGTCGGATCTCGGCGAGCAGGTCGGCGATGCCGAGAAGCAGGAGATCGAGAGCGCCATCAGTGAGCTCGAGCAGGTCAAGGACGGCGAGGACAAGGAGGCCATCGAGCAGAAGACCCAGGAGCTGGCGACCAAGGCCGGCGAGCTGGCGCAGAAGGCGTACCAGCAGTCCGGTGGCGGCGAAGAGGCCTCCGCGGGTGCGGGCTCCGGCGAGGCCGCGTCGGGCGAGCAAAAGGAGGACGTGGTCGACGCCGACTTCGAAGAGGTCAAGGACGAGGACGGCAACTCCCGCAAGTGAGCCGCAGCCGGCGGCCCGCTGCCGAGCGGGCCGCCGCCAGAGCGGAGGCGCAGGGTGGGACACCCTCCTGCGCCTTTGTCGTTACCGGGTGCTGAAACGCGGAGCAGCCTATGGCGAAGCGTGACTACTACGAGGTGTTGGGGGTCAACAAGAACGCCTCTGACGCCGAGATCAAGAAGGCCTACCGGCGCATGGCCCAGAAGTACCATCCGGACCGCAATCCGGGGGACGAGGAGTCGGCCGAGCGCTTCAAGGAGGTCAAGGAGGCCTACGAGGTCCTCTCGGACGCGCAGAAGCGCGCCGCCTACGACCAGTTCGGCCACGCCGGGGTGGATCCGTCCGCCGGCGGTGGCGGGCCGCGCGGCTACGGTGGTGGCGCCGGACCGGGCGGTCCCGATTTCTCGGATATCTTCTCCGACGTCTTCGGGGATATCTTCGGCTCCGGGGGTGGCCGCGGCGGCGGCCGCAGCCGGGCCTTCCGCGGTGCCGACCTGCGCTACACACTCGAGCTGAGCCTCGAGGACGCGGTGCGCGGTACCGAGGAGCAGATCCAGGTGCCCACCCACGTCGAATGCGACTCGTGCAAGGGCTCGGGCTCCCGGGCCGGCTCCAAGCCGCAGACGTGCCCGACCTGTAAGGGCCACGGCGACGTGCGCGTGCAGCAGGGATTCTTTTCCATCCAGCAGACCTGTCCGCGCTGCGGCGGCGAGGGCGTTGTGGTGACCGACCCGTGTCCCAAGTGCCGGGGCCGGGGTCGGGTCGAGGACCGCAAGACCCTCAGCGTGCGCATCCCCGCCGGCGTCGATACCGGCGACCGCATCCGCCTCTCCGGCGAGGGCGAACCGGGCGAGCGCGGTGGTCCGCCGGGTGACCTGTACGTCCAGGTCGCCGTGCGCGAGCATGAGTTCTTCGAGCGTGACGGGGCCGACCTGCACTGCCAGGTACCGGTGGACATCGTCACCGCGGCCCTCGGCGGCGAGGTTGAGGTGCCCACCCTCGACGGCCGCGTGAACCTGCGCATCCCGCCGGGGACCCAGCCCAACCAGGTGTTCCGCCTGCGCGGCAAGGGGGTCAAGCCGGTGCGCGGCAACCGCCAGGGCGACCTGCTCTGCCGGATCCACGTCGAGACGCCGGTCAACCTGACCAAGCGCCAGCGTGAGCTGCTCGAGGAGTTTCAGGCGACCCTGCAGGACACCGGAGGCAAGCACCATCCGCACACCTCGTCGTGGCTCGACAAGGTCAAGCGCTTTATCGAGGAGTGGCGGATATGAGCCTGGGCATCGGCATCATCGGGGCCGGCGGCCGCATGGGCCGTATGCTGATCGATGTGGTGCACCGGCAGCCGGGGGTGCATCTGGCCGCCGCCACCGACCGGGCCGGTGGCGAGGCCGTCGGTCGGGATGCCGGTGAACTCGCCGGGCAAGGGGCGGTGGGCGTGACCGTCGGGGACGACATTGCGACCGCCGTGTCTGCCTCCGAGGCTGTGATCGATTTCAGCCTCCCCGAGGCGACGGAGGCGGTGACTGCTGCCTGTGCGCAGGCCGGCCGCCCGCTGGTACTGGGGACCACGGGCCTCGGCGAGGCCCAGCGCGAGGCGGTGCGGCAGCTCTCGGAGCAAGTGGCGGTCATGCACGCGGCCAACTATTCGACCGGAGTGACGCTGCTGACCGCGCTGGTCGAGCAGGCCGCCCGCGCCATCGGTGAGCACAGCGACATCGAGATCATCGAGGCCCACCACCGCCACAAGGTGGATGCCCCTTCGGGTACTGCGCTTCGGCTCGGCGAGGCGGCGGCCGATGCCTTGGGACGTGACTTGGGGCAATGCGCCGTCTACGGCCGCGAGGGCTACACCGGGGAGCGCGACCGGCGGGCCATCGGCTTCGAGACGATCCGTGCCGGCGACATCGTCGGTGAGCATACCGTGCTCTTCGGCGGGGACGGTGAACGGGTCGAGCTCACCCACAAGGCCTCGAGCCGCACCACCTTTGCCGCCGGCGCCCTGCGGGCCGCCACGTGGCTGGTGGAACAACCGCCGGGGCTCTACGACATGCGCGATCTGATCGGCGTGTGAAGGCCTGAGCACGGGGCGGCCGCTCGGCCGCTCCGTGCTCAGGCAGCCGAGCGCTTGGCGGGTAGCTCGGCCTGGTATCGGCGCAGGAAGTAGTCGATGGTCTCGGTGCGGATCTGGATCGATCCGCCGGGGCGGTTCTCGTCTAGGTCCTTGAAGCAGAAGTAGGGTGTTCCGGATTGCTCGATGATCGCCTCGATCACCGAGTAGATCGGGGCGTCGTGGCCGCACTTGAAGTTCGACAGCTCCACGGCCACCAAGTTGGGGTGGCGGGCGATGAACTTCGCCGCCCAGAGCTTGCGGGAGCTGTGCTCTGAGAAGTCGTGCTTCCAGACATCGTCGATGGCCAGCGCCGAGCGCATGGCGCCGGCGCGCACCTCGGCGCCGAAGAGCTGCTCGAGCGTGGCCGGATCGCGGGGCAGGGCGTCCTGCCACAGGATCGGGTAGCCCTTGCGCTGCAGATCATCGAGGATGCCGTGGTTGATGCCCGGATCGTTGTGGTAGGGCCGGCCGAGGACCCCGATACCCACCCGTCCTTCCTGCTCCAGCCGCTGCAGCGTCTGCCGCTGTTCGGCCTCCATCCGCTCGTGGAAGGCGTGCAGGGCTGCCAGGCCCTGTTCCGCGGCGCGCCTTGACTCCCTGGCGCTGATGCCGAGTTCCTCTCCCCAGTCGGCGCGCATCTGTTCGGCACACAGCGCCGCGTCGTCCAGGTTGACCAGGGTCTTGCGGAAGCGGATCCCGTGCTCGGCGAACACGTCCCCCTCGCGGCGGAAGGCGGCGTGGGTGGCTTCGGCGGTGCCCGGCACCGTCGGGCACGCCTGGGCGGCGAGTGCGCCGTCCAGAGCGCCGGGCAGACTCTTGATCATCGGGAAGAAGATGTGGGTGAGCGGCCGCCGGCGGTGTTTGCGGGTAAGCAGGTTATGGACGTGCGGGATGCCGAGCTTGCTCGGGAAGCACGGGTCGATGCTGCCGCGGTTGGCGCCGCGACGGTAGAGTTCCGGATCGGTGTAGTCGGAGAAGACCAGCGCCCGTTCGGGGACGCCGAGCGCTGTGAAATAGCCGAGGAAGAAGGGCGCGCAGCTGTAGAGGTTCAGGACCCGGGGGATACCGATGCGCACCTGACGGCGATAGGCCATCGCCGCCCGGCGGCGGGCCGCAGGGCGGCCCAGCGGGCCGGGCAGGCGGGTCTGTGGCAGCGGGTCGGCGACCCCTTCGACCTGCGGGGTGCGGAAGACCTCGCGGGCGGCGCGGTCCAGGTGATTCGGATTGCGCTCGGCGTCGCGATCGAGCGCCGCCTTGATGCGCTGCATGGTGTCTTTGTCCTCGACCTCGCCCTGCTCGCAGGAGGCGATGATTACGCGCCGGAAACCGGGGGCCAGGGGGACCGAGGTCCGGGGTGGCGTATCGGCCCCGGTTGCCGGCTCGGTGACGTCGCCGGTGGCCACGTCGATGAAGGTCCGCAGGCAGAGGTTGCGGCAGAAACGACACCGTGTGCGCTCGTCGCGGATGGTGTGGTGCTGGAGGCGGCGCGCGCGTTCGAAGCCGATGAACGTCGAGCGGCGGTGCTCGCTGCGGTGCAGTCGGCGGGCCTCGAGCCCCGCGCCGATCGCCCCGGATTCACCGCAGTGGCGGTGCACGCGGATGTCACACTCCGCCCCCACCTGCCGGAAGCGCTCGCGCAGGTAGTCCACCTGTGCCTTCACGGCGGCGAGGTTGTGCTGCGTTCCCCCTTGTAAGACGAAACGCCGTCCCAGATCCGCCGGGTTGGGCTGCTGCGCCACATAGAGCCAGATGTTCTTCGGCAGGACCGCCGCCAGACCGGCGAGGATCTCGTGGCGCTGCCAGCCCTTGCGCTGGAAGTCGACGATGTCCGACTGCAGGAAGACCGCACAGCCGTGGTTGAACACGGGCATCGCCTCCGCGCTGAGCGCGGTCTCGGCGTAGTCCTCGAGCTCGATGCCAAAGGCGCGCGCGGTTGCCTGCAGGAAGTAGCCGTTGCCCGCCGAGCATTGGGTGTTGAGACGGAAGTCGCGGACCCGGCCGTCGCGCAGGAACATCAGCTTGATGTCCTGGCCGCCGACATCGACGATGCAGTCGGTCCCGGGGTGCTCTTTTTCGCAGGCGTGGGCGTGGGCCACCGTCTCGACGACCGCGGTATCCGCATGCAGCACGTCGCGCAGGATATCCTTGGCGTATCCGGTGGTGCCCACACCGAGGACTTCCAGTTCCGCCCCTTGGCGCAGGACGGCGGTCTCCAGTTCGGCGAGCAGGGCAACGGCGTCCTCGATGGGGTTGCCTCCGGAGAGTCGATAGGCCTTGGCGAGGACCTCGCCGTCCGGATCCAGCAGGACGCCCTTGGTGGAGGTGGATCCGGCGTCGATCCCCACATAGCCGGTCACCCTTTCGCCGGGGGAGAAGCGGGCCGGCTGCCAGGGTTGCGGCTGGAACTCGCGCAGAAACGTTTCCAGCTCGGCGGAATCTTGGACCAGGGGCGGTGCGCCGCCCGGGCGCCGCCCGCCGGTGCGCTGCTCCGTCAGCCAATCGTCCAGCACGCCCGGCCCCGGGTAGCGCCCGGCGTCCGGGTCATCGGCCAGCTCGCTGCGCCCGAACGCGACCGCGCCGAGCGCGGCGAAGTACTGGGCCTGCTCGGGGACGTGGACGGCTGCCTCCAGCGGCGCGTTCCAGTCGACGCCTCGCTCCTCCCAGAGGGCCTGGATGTGGCTTCGCCAGCACTCCTGAAGGCCGCGGATGTAGGTGTTCGGCCCGCCGAGCAGCAGCACCCGGGGGTGGAGGGTGTGGCCCCGGGTCAGGACGGAGAGGTTCTGCTGCACGATGGCCTCAAACAGTGAGGCCATCAGTTCCTCGGCGGCGACCCCCTGCTTCTGTAGGGAGTTGATATCGGTCTCGGCGAAGACCCCGCACTTCCCGGCCACCGGGTGGACGGTGTGGCCGACATAGCCCATGTCGCCGAGCCGCTCCGGCGCGATGGCCAGCTTGGCGGCGATCTTGTCGATCACGGCGCCGGTGCCCCCGGCGCACTTGTCGTTCATGGCCGGGATCTTGCGCTTGCTGCCGTCTTCCAGCGACTTGAAGACGATGATCTTGGCGTCCTGGCCACCGAGCTCGACCACGCTGCCGACGTCGGGGAAACGCGACTCGACGGCCAGCGACACGGCGTGGACCTCCTGCACGAACCGCGCCCCCAGGGCCCGGGCGACGCTGCCGCCCCCCGAGCCGGTGGTGAACAGCCGCAGGTTTTCGCGACGCGCCGCTGGGATGGCTGCCTCGATCCGGGCGAGGAAGTCACGCACGGTCTCCAGCTGGCGCGTTTCGTGGCGGCGATAGTCGTGCCAGAGCAGTGTATCGTCGGCACCGTCGATGACTACGGCCTTGACCGTGGTGGAACCGACGTCCAGGCCGACCAGGATCGGGGCGTGATCAGCGGGGCTGGGCATGACGGGGCTCCCCGGGCTGGTGCTCGGTGGCGGCGTGGCGGGGCGAGTCCGGGTGGCTGGCCATGCGATCGGCCAGGTGATGGACGAACCGTGCCGCCCGGCAGATCGCCCCGCCGGTATGGGGGATCGGGTAGAGCGGGCTGCGCAGCTGCGGGCGTTCGGCGATGTAGGCGCGCAGCGTGTCCAGGTCGGTGCCGCGGGCGGTCAGGGCGTCTTGGAACTCGTTGCGGGCGGACTCGCGCGCCTCGCCCAGCGCCATCTGTGCCCGCGAGTAGGCGTTGATCTCGCCCTCGCCGGAGGTCTCAATGGGCAGGAAGCGGATATCCGGATAGTCGGCCTGCACGGCTGCCTGGGCCCCGTCGGACTGGGTCGAGGGCATGCAGCCGAAGGGCTTGAGCGAGAGGGTCATGTGCGCCAGACGGTTGCGGTGGTAGTAGAGCGTCTTGGCCACCTCAAGGTGTCCCTCGCCACCGGTGATGCGCGGGTGGTAGTAGGGGCGGCCGAGACGCTCCAGGGTACGCTGGTCGGCCAGCGGGGCTGCACAGTTACCGAGGGCGGCGCGCATGCGGTCGTACTCGCGATGGAGGAGCCGGCCGATCTGCTCGATCAGCCAGTGGCGCAACCGTGTGGTGGTGGCCCGCAGTAGGGCGCGGCCCGTCCGGACGTGAGCCGCCGTCTCGGCCGCCCGGGCCTCATCGAGCTGGCCGTGGAGCCCGTGGCGCATGTAGTCGACCCATCCGGCGACCGGTTCCACCTGGATCTCGGCGCCTTCCCCCTCGAGAAACTCGAACATGCGGAAGTTGCCGTCCCCCTCGGTGGTCTGCGCCCAGAACTCGCCGGTGACCTTCACCAGGGGACGCGGGCGCAGGTAGTCCACCTCGAAACCCGCTTCGATGATCCTGCGACAGCGGGACAGGGCGGCGGTGCAGGTCGAATCCCGCAGGCGGGTGAGCAGGCGGGCGGCATCCTCGGCACTGGACAGGGGGGTCACGGCGGCCAGCAGCCGGGCCGTGGCCGTCACCCGGGGATGCGGCCGTCCCTGGCCGAGCGCCCGCTCGCACTCGCTCAGGCAGGCCTCGAAGGTCCGTTCGGCCGCGGAGCTATCGGTAGCGTAGGGGCGCGCCCGGTAGAAGACGGCATTGAGCACGTCGGCCATGAACAGGGCGTCGAGCACGGCGATGTAGAGACCAAGGTCCACGGAGAGTCCGTCTCCGTAGCCCTCGTCCGGGTGGCCATCGCCGCCGCCCTTCTTGTCGAAGGCGATCACCCGGAACCCCGGATAGCCGGCCTTGGCCAGGGCCTGCCGGTACTGCGCCTCGTACATCCCGAAACGGCAGGGCCCGCACGAGCCCGGCGTGACGAAGACGTACCGGTCCGTAACTTCGTCCCGCGCGAGGTTACGCTCGGCTCGGCGCCGTTCGAGGTGGTTGATCAGGGCGCCGGCGACGAAGTAGACCGGATTGCACTGGCCGTTGTTGCAAAGCTCCCGGCCGGTCTGCAGATCGCCGCGCTCCGGCGTGGGGATCGCCTCGGCATGGTAACCCAGCCCCCGCACGGCGGCGGTGAGCAGCCGATCATGAGCGACGCTGAGACTGCCGAAGAGCAGGGTGACCCGGTCCCGTTCCTCGCGGGTGAACGGCCGCTCGGCGGGGCGCCGGTAGTGACGCCTCGCGCCGTCCTGCGGGTGCGTCGGCGGGCTCGGTTCCATGGGCCACTCGCGTACCGCTGATCCGGTCAGCCTTCCAATCTAATCCTGTTGCCCGAAGGCATCAAATCGCCCCTGGGCCCCTCGCCGCCCGGGGCTCAGCCTGCCGCGCAGTCCAGCAGGCGCTGCAGGATGTCGAAGTAGATCGCCTCCAGCGCTTCGAGGTCGGCGACCGCGACGTGCTCATTCGCCTTGTGAATGGTGGCGTTCAGCGGGCCGAGTTCCACCACCTGCGCGCCGGTCGGGCCCATGAAGCGGCCATCGGAGGTGCCCCCGGAGGTCGATCGCCGTGGACAGCGCCCGGTGTGCGCAGTGACCGCCTGCTCGACGGCCTCGATGAGCGCCCCGCCTCGGGTGGCGAAGGGGCCGCCCGAGTGCCGCCAGGATATCGTGTAGTGGACGCCGTTGTGGTGGAGGATCGCCTCGATCCGTTGCTGCAGATCCTCGGCGGAGACCGTCGGGGCGTAGCGCAGGTTGAAGACGACCTCCATGGCGCCGGGGATGACGTTGTCCGCCCCGGTGCCCGCCTGGATGTTGGAGATCTGGAAGCTGGTCGGCGGGAAGTCGTCGTCACCCTGATCCCACTCGGTGGCCACGAGCTCCTGCAGCGCCGGTGCGAAAACGTGGATGGGGTTGTCCGCCTGGTGCGGGTAGGCGACGTGACCCTGCTCGCCGTGGACGGTGAGGTGGCCGGTCAGCGATCCCCGGCGGCCGACCTTGAATTCGTCCCCCAACTGCGCCTGGCTGCTGGGCTCGCCGACGAGGCAGTAGTCGATGGCGCTGCCCCGCTCGGCCAGGGTCTCCACCACGTGGCGCGTGCCATCCACCGCAGGACCCTCCTCGTCGCTGGTCAGCAGGACCGCGATGGCGCCGGCGTGCTTGGGATGGTGGGCGACGAAGCGCTCCACGGCAGCGGTGAAGGCGGCGACGCTGCCCTTCATGTCCGCCGCACCGCGGCCGTAGAGACAGCCATCCTCGACGATGGGCTGGAAAGGTGGGTGCTGCCACGCTGACTCCGGGCCACTGGGGACGACATCGGTATGGCCGAGGAAGCAGAACAGCGGCCGCCCGGTGCCGCGCTGCGCCCACAGGTTGGTCACCCCGCCGGTGCTCAACCACTCGGCGCCGAAGCCGGCCGCGGCCAGGCGTTCGGCGATGAGGGTCTGGCAGCCGGCATCCTCGGGGGTCACCGACGGTCGCTGGATCAGCTCCCGGGCCAGCTCGAGGGTTGCGCTCATGGGCGCAGCAGCTCGTTGATGCCGACCTTGGCGCGGGTCTTCTCGTCCGCGTATTTGATGATCACGGCACAGTAAAGACTGTGGCTGCCATCGGCGGCGGGGAGGTTTCCCGGGACGACCACGGCACCCTCTGGAACGTGCCCGAAGTGGACCTCACCGGTGTTGCGGTCGTAGATCTTGGTGCTCTGGCCGATGTAGACGCCCATGGAGATCACCGCGCCGCGGCCGACGATCACCCCCTCGACGATCTCCGAGCGGGCGCCGATGAAGCACTCGTCCTCGATGATGGTCGGGTTGGCCTGCAGCGGCTCGAGTACGCCGCCGATGCCCACGCCGCCGGAGAGATGGACGTTCTTGCCGATCTGGGCGCAGGAGCCCACCGTGGCCCAGGTGTCGACCATGGTTCCCTCGTCCACATAGGCGCCGATGTTCACGTAGGAAGGCATCAGCACCACCCCGGGGGCGATGTAGCTGCCGCGCCGCGCTGCCGCCGGCGGCACCACGCGCACGCCGGACTCGCGCAGGGCGTCCTCGCCCCAGTCGGCGAACTTCATCGGCACCTTGTCGAAGAAGTTGGTCACGCCGCCGCGCATCAGGCGGTTGTCGTTGAGCCGGAAGGAGAGCAGGACGGCTTTCTTCAGCCACTCGTTGACCTGCCAGCCCTCGTTGCCCGGTTCGGCCACCCGTGCCTGGCCGCTATCCAGACGGCGCAGGGCCTCATCGACCGCCTCGCGGATCTCGGCGGGGGTGTCATTCGGGTTGAGGCGGGTGCGTTGTTCGAACGCCTCTTCGATCACCTTCTGGATGTCTGCAGCCATGCTGGGCTCCCTATTGGAAATTTCTCTGGACAAACCGCCGGATCCGCTCCGCCGCCTCGATGCAGGTGGCCAGGTCGGGAACCAGCGCCATGCGGATGCGTCCCGCCCCCGGAGCAACCCCGTCAGGGCCGGTGCGGGAGAGGAAGCTGCCCGGTAGAACCGTGACGTGCTCTTCCTCCCAAAGCCGCCGGGTGAACTCCTGGTCGTCCACCGGTGTGCGCGGCCAGAGATAGAAGGTCGCCGGCGGCGGGGAAACGTCCTCGAGGGCGTCGGCGAGAATGGTACACACCTCCCGGTAGCGCTCGCGATAGCGCGCCCGGTTGTCGATGACGTGGCTCTCGTCGCCCCAGGCTGCGGTGCTCGCGGCCTGCACGTGCAGGGGCAGGGCGCAGCCCTGATAGGTGCGGTAGCGCAGGAAGGCGTGGATCAGGCCCGGGTCGCCGGCAACGAACCCGGAGCGCAGGCCGGGGGCGTTGGAGCGCTTGGACAGGCTGTGGAAGACCAGGCAACGGTGGAAGTCGGTGCGCCCCTCGGCCTGGCAGACCTGCAGCAGTCCGGGCGGGGGATCGTCCTCGTCGGCGTAGATCTCGCTGTAGCACTCATCGGCGGCCACGATGAAGCCGTACCGGTCACTGAGTTCCAGCACACGGCGGTGGTAGTCGGTGCCGGCCACGGCGCCGGTCGGGTTGGCCGGGCTGTTGAGGTAGAGCAGCTGGACCCGCTGCCAGGTCCGCGGCTCGATGGCGTCGAGATCCGGCAGCCCGCTGCCCGGGTCGATGGGCAGGTAGAGCGGGCGCGCGCCGCTGAGCAGCGCTGCACCCTCGTAGATCTGATAGAACGGGTTGGGCATGGCCACGTACGGCCGGCCGCGGCCGATGACAGTCTGGGCGATGGCAAACAGTGCCTCGCGGGTCCCGGCGACGGGTAGCACGTGGTACGCAGGGTCCACGGCCGTCCCGGGCAGGTCGAAACGCCGGCACAGCCAAGCGGCGATCGCCTCGCGCAGCGACTCGAGGCCCCGGGTGGCCGGGTAGCGAGCTACCTGATCCAGGTTATCGCGGAGCACCCGGGTGAGCAGCTCGGGGGGCGGATCCTGGGGCTCGCCGATCCCCAGCCGGATGGGCGCTGCAGCCGGCGCGCGGTGCCCGGCCAGAAGCCGCTCCATGCGCTCGAAGGGGTAGGGCTGCAGCTCGGAGAGACCGCGATTCATAGATCCTCCGCGTCGAGGAGTCCTTGCAGGGCCTGACGCACACAGCGGTACTGCGCCGGCCGGCGCAAAGGCTTGCCCTGGTCATCGGTGATGAAGAACACGTCCTCGGCCCTCTCTCCCATAGTGGCGATCTTGGCGTTCTTGACCCGCACGCCGCACTGCGAGAACGCCCTGCCTACCCGTGCCAGCAGTCCGGGCCGGTCGGCGGTGATCAGCTCCACGACGGTGCGGGTGTTGTCCGGGTCGTCCGTAAAGCGGATCTGCGTCTCGGTGCGAAAGTGCTGGAGCTGTCGCGGGATGTGCCGCGCCACCGGGGCCGGGGGCGGGCCCTGCTCAGCGGCGGCGGCGGCCAGCACGCGGCGCACCTCCTCGATCCGTTGTTCCTCCCGCGGTGGCTCGCCGTGTTGTTCCAGCACCCGGTAGCTGTCCAGGGTATAGCCGGCGTCGGTGGTGATCACGCGGGCATCCTGGATGCTCAGACCGAGCCGGTCCAGGGCCCATACACAGCGGGCGAAGAGATCGGTGCTGTCGGGTGCGTAGAGGAAGATCCGCGTGCCGCCTCCAGCGTCCTGCGCGGCGGCCAGGACCAGCGGGAGCTGGCCCGGCAGCGCCTCGGCAATGGCCTCGGTGTGCCAGGCGATCTCCTCGGCGCTGTGGCGCAGGAAGTAGTCCTCCGGCAGCTCCCCCCAGACTTTGCGGATGCGCCCCGGTCCGTAACCGCGCTGGCGGAGGATTCGCCGGGCATCGCGCTGGGTGTCGCGGATCAGCTCGCGCTTGTCCAGCGGCTTACCCAGTCCGCGGCGGATGGCGGCCCGGGTCAGCCCGTAGAGCTCGTTGAGCAGCGCGGCCCGCCAGGCGTTCCAGAGTTCCGGGTTGGTGGCGCGGATGTCGGCGACGGTCAGCAGGTAGAGGTAGTCCAGGTGGGGCTGGTCGCCCATGGCGCGGGCGAACTCGGTGATCACCGCCGGGTCGGAGAGATCCTTGCGCTGCGCGGTGACCGACATGTCCAGGTGGTGGCGCACCAGCCAGGCGACCAGGCGGGCGTCGTAGGCCCCGAGCCCGTGCTGGATGCAGAAGTCGTAGGCATCGGTGGCGCCCAGTTCGGAGTGATCGCCGCCGCGGCCTTTGGCGATGTCGTGGAACAACCCCGCCAGGAAGAGCAGCTCGGGTTTTGGCAGCTGCTGCATGATGTCGTGGGCCAGGGGCAGCTCGGCACGGTGCTCGGCCAGGGCCATGCGGCGCAGGTTGCGCACCACGAAGAGGGTGTGCGAGTCGACGGTGTAGACGTGGAACAGGTCGTACTGCATGCGCCCGGCGATTCGCCCGAACGCCGGGATGTAGCGCCCGAGCACGCCGTAACGGTGCATCCGGCGCAGGGCGTGGGTGATGCCCTGGGGCTGGCGGAGGATCTCCATGAACAGGCTGCGGCAACGCAGATCGCGCCGGAAACTCTCGTCGATGAGCGTCCGGTGCTGGCGGATGAGCCGGATGGTCGAGGCACGCACGCCCTTGAGTTCCGGGTGCTGCTGCAGCACCAGGAAGACCTCCAGCAGGGCGAATGGATAGCGCCGGAATACCGAGGGGTCGGTGACCTCAAGGAAGTCGCGGCGGATCTGGAAGCGCTTGTTGATCGGGGTCGGCTCGGTACCCGAACCGGCGTAGAGGATCGCCTCCTGGAAGTGCTGCAGGAGCATCTCGTTCAGCCGCGAGATGTCCATGGCGGTGCGGAAGTAGCGCTGCATGAACTGCTCGACGGCCAGGGTGCGGTCGTCATCGACGTAGCCGAACAGCTCGGCCAGACCGACCTGGTGGTCGAAGAGCAGACGGTCCTCGCGTCGACCGGCGATCAGGTGCAGACCGAAGCGCACGTCCCAGAGGAAGCGTTGGCCGGCGTGGAGGGCCTGGTACTCGGCTTCGGTCAGGAACCCCTCCGCGACCAGCTCATGCACGTGCTCGGCCCCGAAGTGGCGCTTGGCGACCCAGCCCACCATCTGGATGTCGCGCAGACCGCCGGGGCTGGATTTGATGTTTGGTTCCAGGTTGTAGGCGGTGTCGTGGAATTTGGCGTGGCGGGCCTGCTGCTCGGCCAGCTTGGCCTCGAAGAAGGCCGGGCTTGGCCAGATGCGCTCGGCCGACATGGCCTGGCGCAGCGACTGACAAAGCTGCGGGTCGCCGCAAAGCAGGCGCGACTCCATGAGATTAGTCGCGATGGTGATGTCGTCGCCGGCGGCCTCGATGCACTCCTCGACGCTGCGAACGCTGTGACCGATGTCCAGACCTAGATCCCATAACCCGGTGATGAGGGATTCGAGCGAAGGGGTGAGCGCCTCTCTGCGCCCGGGGGCGACCAGGACCAACACGTCGATGTCGGACCCCGGGTGCAGCTCGCCGCGGCCGTAGCCGCCCACCGCCAGGAGCGCGCAGCCGCCTGGATCGTCGCCGCCCAGGCTGCCTCGCCACAATTGTCGGACCACCTCATCCACCAGGGCGGCCCGTTCCGGAACCAGTTCCTCCGCGCCGGTCCCGGCGCGGAATCGCTCGGCGAACTCTGCATCAGCCTCCCGCAGGGCTTGGCGCAGGGTGGGCAGCAGCGGCTCACCCGCCTCCAGCGCCCGGGCTAGATCACCGGACTCCAGGACGGCGGGACGGGCCGTGGCGGGCATGGTGGGGCTCCTGTCGATGGGACGGCGACTCAGCGGCCGTCCGGTGTCGGGGTGAGGATCTCGTAGCCGGCCTCGGTGACAAGCAGGGTGTGCTCCCACTGGGCCGAGAGGCTGCGGTCCTTGGTCACCACCGTCCACTGGTCCCGCAGCAGCTTGGTGGCCGGTTTTCCGGCGTTGATCATCGGTTCGATGGTGAAGGTCATACCGGGCTCGAGGCGCATGCCGGTGCCGGGCTGGCCGTAGTGAAGCACCTGTGGCTCCTCGTGGAAGCTCTGCCCGATGCCGTGGCCGCAGTACTCTCGCACGACCGAGAAGTTGTGCTCCTCCGCGTGGCACTGCACGGCGTGGCCGATATCCCCCAGAGTGGCGCCGGGCCGGACCTGCTCGATGCCGCGCCAGAGGCAGTCGCGGGTGGTTTCCACGAGGCGTCGGGCCAGGATGCTCGGCTCGCCGACGTAGAACATGCGGCTGGTGTCGCCGTGCCAGCCCTCGGGGTCGATGACCGTCACGTCGATGTTGAGGATATCGCCCTTCTTGAGCTTTTTCGGCCCGGGGATGCCGTGGCAGACGACGTGATTGACCGAGGTGCAGGTGGCCTTGGGGAAGCCGCGGTAGTTCAGCGGCGCCGGCGTCGCCCCGAGCTCCTCCGTGATGTAGCGATGACAGAGCTCGTCGAGGTACTCGGTTGTCACCCCGGGCTCGACCCGGGGGGCGATCATGTCCAGCACGCTCGCGGCCATCCGGCCGGCGCGGCGCATGCCCTCGATCTCTTCAGCGGTTTTGATGGGTACAGACATGCGCCTCATCATAACATGTGGAGTTCGCCTGCGGTGTGTCGCCGCCCGGCCGTGGAGGGTGTTGCCCAGCATCGGCAGGCCGTGCAGTTCATTCTTGTAACCGACTGTCGATAGTGGTATAAACCGCGCTGCTGCGGCGTAAAGGTGCGCCCAGCAAACTGGGAAAACCACTGAATCCACACATACGCCGTCACATTCGACCGGGTGCCCGGTGGCCGTGCGCGACCGGGTCGTCGTCTGCGGGCGTATGGAGGCTCAACCCGATCCAAGGAGATCCGACATGGCCGACGTTTCCATGCGTCAGATGCTGGAAGCGGGAGTGCACTTCGGGCACCAGACCCGCTTCTGGGATCCGAAAATGCGCCCCTTCATCTTCGGTGAGCGCAACAAGATCCATATCATCAACCTCGAGAAGACGCTGCCCCTCTACAAGGACGCCCTGAACTTCGCCGGGCGCCTGGCCAGCAACGGTGGCAAGATCCTCTTCGTCGGGACCAAGCGGCCGGCGCGGGAGCTGGTCCGCGAGCATGCGGCCCGCTGCGGGATGCCCTACGTCGATCACCGCTGGCTCGGCGGCATGATGACCAATTTCCGCACCGTCAAGCACTCCATCGCCCGCCTCAAGGACCTGGAGACCCAGGCGGAGGACGGCACCTTCGACAAGGTGACCAAGCGCGAGGCGCTGGCGCTGAGTCGCGAGCGCGAGAAACTTGATCGCAGTCTTTCGGGCATCAAGAACATGGAGCGCCTTCCCGACGCCATGTTCGTCGTCGACGTGGGCTATGAGCACATCGCCATCTCCGAGGCGAAGAAGCTCGGCATCCCGGTCATCGGCGTGGTGGACACCAACTGCTCGCCCCGCGAGGTCGACTACGTCATCCCCGGCAACGACGATGCCATCCGTGCCATCGAGCTCTATGTCAGCGGTATCGCCGATGCCGTCCTCGAGGCCAAGCAGGCAACCAGTCATGCCGCGGCCTCGGGCAAGGACGACTTCGTCGAGATCAACGACACCGCATCCTGAGGGGGGCAAACAGAGATGTCCGTATCCGCAAATCTGGTCAAGCAGCTTCGTGAGCGCACCGGCTCCGGCATGATGGAGTGCAAGAAGGCCCTGGTGGAGGCCGACGGGGACCTGGAGGCCGCCGCAGAGCTGATGCGCAAGAAGGGCCTGGCCAAGGCCGACAAGAAGGCCGATCGGGTCGCGGCCGAAGGCCGCATCGTGGCGGCCCGCTCCGATGACGGCAAGGCCGGCGTGCTCGTCGAGGTCAACTCCGAGACCGACTTCGTCGGCAACGGCGACGAGTTCCGCGCCTTCGCCGAGTCCGTAGCGCAACGGGCTCTGGACTCCGGCGCCGAGGACCTGGACGCCCTGCTGGCCAGCGAGGTCGACGGCAAGTCGGTGGAGACCCTGCGCCAGGAGATGGTCGCGCAGCTCGGCGAGAACATCGAGGTCCGTCGTTTGATCCGCTACGCTGGCAACCAACAGGTGGCTCAGTACCTGCACGGCGCGCGGATCGGCGTGATGGTCGAGTACACCGGGGGCGACGAGCAGCTCGGCCGCGACCTGGCCATGCACATCGCGGCCTCCTCGCCGGTTTGCGTCAGCCCCGACGATGTGCCGTCGGATCAGCTGGCCTCCGAGAAAGAGGTACTGCTGGCGCAGGCCCGCGAGAGTGGCAAGCCGGAAGAGATCGTCGAAAAGATGGTCGAGGGCCGGCTCAATAAGCATCTGAGCGAGATCACGCTGCTCGGTCAGCCCTTCGTCAAGGACCCGGATCAGACCGTCGGGGACCTGCTCAAGGCCAAGGGCGCGGAAGTGACCCGCTTCGCGCGCTACGAGGTCGGCGAGGGCAAGGAGAAAAAGGACGAGAGCTTCGCTGACGAGGTGATGGCCCAGGTCCGCGACTCCTGAGCCCGGGCGGCGCTATCAGCAACGGCGGTGCCCGGGGTGCCCGGGCACCGCGCCCGCTCACCGAAAGGCCGGAGTCATGACGGTGCCGCACTATCGCCGGATACTGCTCAAGCTCAGCGGCGAGGCGCTGCTGGGTGACGGACAATACGGGATCGCCGCCAACACGCTCGATCGCATCGCCGACGAGCTCGCCGAGATCAACGCCATGGGGGTCCAGGTGGCGGTGGTCATCGGGGGTGGCAACATCTTCCGCGGGGCCGGTTTGGCCGCATCGGGCATGGACCGCGTCACCGCCGATCACATGGGCATGCTGGCCACCGTGATGAACGCCCTGGCCATCCAGGACGCTCTGGAGCGGCGGAACGTGTTCTGCCGCGTCATGTCGGCCATCAAGATCAATCAGGTCTGCGAGGATTACATCCGCCGCCGGGCGGTGCGTCACCTGGAAAAAGGCCGGGTGGTGATCTTCGCGGCCGGTACCGGCAACCCCTTCTTCACCACCGACTCCGCCGCCAGTCTGCGCGCCGTGGAGGTCGGAGCCGAATTACTGCTCAAGGGAACCAAGGTCGACGGGGTTTACAGCTCCGACCCGGTCCGCGACCCCGAGGCGAAACGCTATCAGCAGCTCACCTACGATGAAGTGCTGAGCAAGCGCCTGGAGGTCATGGACGCGACCGCCATCGTCCTGTGCCGCGATCAAGCGATGCGCATCATGGTCTTTGACATCACCAGCCCGGGTACCATGGTCGCCGCGGCCCGTGGCGAGCCGGTGGGCACCGTGGTCGACCCGGGCCTGCCCAGCGCCCAGGAGGAATCATCGTGATCGAAGATATCCAGGAAGACGCCGACCGCCGGATGGCCAAAGCTGTCGAGAGCCTCAAGCACGACCTGGCTCGGCTGCGCACCGGGCGCGCCCATACAAGTCTGCTTGATCAGGTGAATGTCGAGTATTACGGCATGGAGGTGCCCATCAAGCAGGCGGCCAACATCAGCGTGGAGGATTCGCGCACGCTCGCCGTTACGCCCTTCGAAAAGCACATGGTGCCCGCCATCGAGAAGGCGATCATGGCCTCGAACCTGGGGCTGAGTCCGGTTACGGCCGGGCAGGTCATCCGGGTGCCGCTGCCCTCACTGACCGAGGACCGCCGCAAGGAGATGGTCCGCCTGGTCAAGAACGAGGCCGAGCAGGCCCGCGTCGCCATCCGCAACGTCCGCCGGGATGCCAACTCGGACCTCAAGGACCTGGCCAAGGGCAAGGACATCACCGAGGACGAGGAGCGCAGCGGCCAAGAGGCCATTCAGAAGCTCACCGACCGGTACGTGGCGCAAGTCGACGACCTGCTCGAGGAGAAGGAACGCGAGCTCATGGAGGTCTGAGCGGGTCGTATGGCGGAGACGAACGGGCCAGCGCAGATCGCCGAGCGATTAGCCGGTGTCGAGTTGCCGCGCCACATCGCCATCGTCATGGATGGCAACGGGCGGTGGGCGCAGCGGCGTGGGCAGCCGCGCTACGCCGGCCACCGGGCTGGCGCGCGCTCGGTGCGAGAGGTGGTCGAGGCGTGCGGGCGCCTGGAACTCGAGGCACTGACGCTCTTCGCCTTCAGCAGCGAGAACTGGCGTCGCCCCCGCGGCGAGGTCCGCGTGCTGATGGAGCTGTTCCGGACCACGCTCGATGAGGAGCTGCAGCGGCTCCACGACAACGGGGTGCGCCTGAGCTTCATAGGCGATCGGGCGCAATTCGACAAGGCCCTGCAACGGCGGCTCGTCGACGCCGAGACGCTGACCGCCGGGAATACCGGGCTGAATCTGATCGTGGCCACCAGCTACGGCGGACGCTGGGAGATCGCCGAGGCGGCCCGCCACCTGGCGGCGTCGGCGGCTCGCGGAGAGGTCGATCCGCAGGCCATCGACGAGGAGGCCTTCCGCGGCGCGCTGTCCCTTCCGGATGTGGCCGATCCCGATCTGTTCATCCGCACCGGGGGCGAGCGACGCATCTCCAACTTCCTGCTCTGGCAGATGGCCTATACCGAGCTCCACTTCGCCGAGACGCTTTGGCCGGAGTTCGGCACCGAGGAGCTAGCCCGCGCCATCGAGGACTATGCCGGGCGGGATCGCCGCTTTGGCGCCGTATCCTCCCGTTCGCTGAAGTCGGTGCGCCATGCTTAAGGCACGGGTGCTGACGGCACTGGCGTTGGGCCCCCTATTACTCGCCGCCATCTGGCTGCTCCCCACCGGGGTGCTCGCCGTGCTGCTGGGGGCCACGGCGGCCCTTGCGGCCTGGGAGTGGACCACGTTGATCGGGGTTCAGGACACGGCGCGTAGGGCGGCCATCGTGGGCGGGTTCGCCGCCACCCTGCTGCCGGGGTGGTTGCTTCTGGAAGCCGGTGTCGCGGCTGGCGGTATTCTTTATGTGGTGGCCGGTCTGTGGGTCGGGGCCCTGGTGTGGCTCCTGCTCTACAGCCGGCGTGACCTCCCGGCGCCTTCGCCCCTGCGGGCTGCCCTGGTGGGTTGGTTGGTGCTGTGGCCGTGCTGGCTGGCGTTGGTCTACCTCCACGGCAGCACGCCCTGGGGGCCGTTCTGGCATACATTCCTGCTGGTGCTGGTCTGGGCGGCGGACACCGGCGCCTACTTCACCGGTCGGGCGTGGGGCCGCCACCGGCTGGCACCGCGGATCAGTCCCGGCAAGAGCTGGGAAGGGGCGCTCGGTGGGGGTGCCGCTGCGCTGCTCGGAGGCGGGCTGCTGGTGCTCGCCCTGCAGCCGCAGGCCCCGGGGCTGGGAGCGCTGGCCCTGCTGACGGTGGCGGTCGTTGTTGCCTCGGTGGTGGGGGATCTTTTCGAGAGCATGCTCAAGCGTCAGCGCGGCGTGAAAGACAGCGGCGGCATCCTGCCGGGGCACGGCGGGATCCTCGATCGCATCGACAGCCTGACTGCGGCGGCGCCGGTTCTAGCAGCGGGGTTAGCGTGGTGGCAGAGCGGAATCTGATGCAGCTGGCAGTACTCGGGGCCACCGGCTCCATCGGCACGAGCACCCTGGATGTCGCGGCCCGGCATCCGGAACGGTTCGGCGTCCACGCGGTGGCCGCCGGCCGGGACTGGGAGGGGTTGCTGCGGATCTGCCGCGAGCACCGTCCAGCACGCGCGGCCCTTGCCGATGCGGCGGCGGCGGACGAACTGCGCCATCGCCTCCGGGACGAGGGGCTGCAGCACATCGAGGTCGATGCCGGCGAGGAGGGTGTGGCCGCCCTGGCGGCGGATAGCGACGTGGACGCCGTGGTGACGGCGGTGGTCGGCGCCGCGGGTCTGGCCTCTTCGCTGGCGGCCTGCCGCGCCGGCAAGCGGATCCTGCTGGCCAACAAGGAGACACTGGTCGTCGCCGGGGAGCTGTTCATGGCGACGGCGAAGCGTTTCGGAGCCCGGATCGTGCCCGTGGATAGCGAGCACAACGCGGTCTTCCAGGGACTGCCGGCCGGTGCAGATGCCACGGCGGGGGTCGAGCGCATCGTGCTCACCGCCTCCGGCGGCCCGTTCCGCGATCGCGATCCCGATACCCTGGCTGCGGTCACGCCGGAGGAGGCTGTGGCGCACCCGAACTGGTCCATGGGTCGCAAGATCTCCGTGGATTCGGCCACGATGATGAACAAGGGCCTGGAGGTCATCGAGGCCTGCCACCTCTTCGACCTGGAACCTCGGCGCGTCGATGTGGTCATTCATCGACAGAGCCTGGTGCATGCGCTTGTGGGCTACCGTGACGGTTCCTACCTGGCGCAGGTCGGGTCGCCGGACATGCGGGTGCCGATCTCTTACGCCATGGGCTATCCCGAGCGGATCGCCTCCGGCGTCGATCTGGTCGACCTGGCTGCGGCGGGTCGTCTCGACTTCGAGGCTGTGGACGAGCGCCGTTTCCCGTGCCTGCGCCTGGCCTATCAGGCGCTGCGTACCGGCGGCGGTGCCTGTGCCGTGCTCAATGCGGCCAACGAGATTGCGGTGGATGCCTTCCTCGACGGGCGTCTCCGTTTCGACCGCATCGCGCCAGTGATCGAGGAGGCCCTGGCGGCGGAAACCCCACCGCCCCCCCAGGATCTGGATTCGGCCCGTGGGATCGACGCGCGGGCCCGCCGCCAGGCCGAAGAGGCCGTGCGGCGCATCGCGGACTGATTCGACTATGACCATCGTCTGGAGCATCATCGCCTTCCTGGTCGCCATCGCGATCCTGGTGACGGTCCACGAGGCCGGTCACTACCTCGTCGCGCGCTGGTGCAACGTCCGCGTGCGCCGCTTCTCGGTCGGCTTCGGGCGCCCGCTGCTGAGCTGGCGCGGGCGCGGCCCGGACCGCATCGAGTACTGCCTGTCGGCCATCCCTCTCGGCGGTTACGTACAGATGCTCGATGAGCGCGAGGGCGAGGTCGATCCCGCCGAGCGCCACCGCGCCTTCAACAATCGCCCCCTGGGACAGCGCACGGCCATCGTCGCCGCGGGGCCCGCGGCCAACTTCCTGTTCGCGGTGGTGGCCTACTGGCTGGTGGCGGTGCTCGGCATGGTCGAAATGCGGCCCATCGTCGACGAGCCCATCACCGATTCACCGGCCGAGATGGCCGGTTTCGAGCGGGGGGAGGAGATCGTGGCCATCGACAGCCGCGATACCCCCACCTGGCAGCGGGTGGCTATGGGGCTGATGAATGCCGGGTTCAACCGCGAGGATGTCCCGGTCACGGTACGCGATGAGGCCGGCAACGAGTTGGAACGCTCCCTGAATCTGCGCGCCGAGCCCCGGCTCAAGGACACCACCGATATCCTCGGCACCATTGGCTTGCGCGCCTACACGCCGGATCTGCCGGCGACCATCGGCCGTCTCGCCGAGGGGGGGGCGGCAGCGCAGGCGGACCTGCGCGAGGGGGATCGGATCCGCGCCATCGACGGCGAGGCGGTCGGTTCCTGGCTTGAGCTGGTTGAACGGGTCGAGCCACGCGCCAACGAGCCAGTGACCCTGACCTACGAGCGGGAAGGCCAAGTCCGCGAGGTTACGCTCACTCTGGGCGCGCAGGAGCGCGGCGAAGCCGAGGTCGGCATGCTCGGTGTCGGGCCGGCCATCCCCGAGGGGTATCAGGAGCGCATGGAACGGGAGGTTCGCCACGGGCCAGTGGCCGGGGTCGCCTACGGCGTGGAGCGCACCTGGGACACCACCGTGGTGACCGTCAAGATGCTCGTGCGTATGGTCATGGGCGAGGCGTCGCTGAAGAATATCGGTGGCCCGGTGACCATCGGCCAGTTCGCCGGGGATACCGCCTCCATGGGGGTGGTGCCGTTCCTCACCTTCCTGGCGGTCATCAGCATCAGCCTGGGCATCATCAACCTGCTGCCCATCCCGATCCTCGACGGTGGCCATCTGCTCTACTTCCTGACCGAGGCCATCCGCGGCAAGCCCGTCTCGGAACGGACGCAGTTGATCGGGCAGCAGGTGGGTATCGTCATCCTGCTCGGATTGATGGCACTGGCCTTCTACAACGATTTTGAGCGTCTGCTCGGTGGTTGAGCCCGGCGGCGACGATACGAGGCGGACAAGGAGCCGGCCCGATGCGGCACACGGTAGACAAGGGGGCGCTTTGATTCGACGCTGGGGGCGCAATGCGGTTGTCGCGCTGCTGCTGCTGGGCGCGGCCACGGTCGCGACGGCCAGGGCGGACTCCTTCGTCGCCGAGCAGATCCGCGTGGAAGGACTGGAGCGCATTGACGAAGGCACGGTCTTCAGCTATCTGCCCGTCGAGCCCGGTGATCGCGTGGGCAGCGGCGAGGTCGCGGAGGCGATCCGTGAACTCTACCGCTCCGGCTTCTTCCGCGACGTGGAGTTGGCTCGGGACGGCGATGACCTGATCGTGCGGGTGCAGGAGCGGCCGTCCATCGCACGGCTCCAGTTCGAGGGCAACGAGCAGATCCGTACCGAGGACCTGCGCGAGGCGTTGCGCAGCGCGGGGATGGCCGAAGGGCAGGTCTTCAACCGTGCGCAGCTGGCGGAGATCGAGCGGGAACTGCGCCAGCAGTACTTTGCCCAGGGCAAGTACGATGTCTCCGTGGAGAGCACCGTCTCGCCGCTGGAGCGCAACCGGGTGGCCATCCGGATCGACATCGAGGAGGGCCCGGTTGCCGAGATCCGCGAGATCCACTTCACCGGCAACGAGGCCTATTCCGACCGCGAGCTGCGCGGCGTGTTCGAGCAGCAGGCTCGGCGCTGGTGGGCGCCGTGGTCGCAGCGGCACCGCTACGCCCGTGATCTGCTCGCCAACGACTTGGAGAGCCTGCGCGGGTACTACCTGGATCGTGGCTTCCTGAACTTCGCCGTGACCTCGACCCAAGTCTCCATCAGCCCCGACCGGCGCGATGTCCATATCGCCGTCAATGTCGCCGAGGGTCAGCAGTACGAGATCGGCAGTATCGACGTCCAGGGGCATCTGGTGGTTCCGCCGGAGGAGCTGCGGGAGCTGATCACGGCCGAGCCCGGCGAACTCTATTCGCGCAGCCGCGTCAACGCCGGCTCCTCGGCCATTCGTTCGCGATTGGCGGAGGAGGGGTACGCCTTCAGCAACGTCAACGTGCGCCCGCGGGTCGACGAGGACGAACAGGTCGTCGATCTGACCTATGTGGTGGACCCCGGGGCGCGGGTTTACGTGCGGCGGATCAATATCACCGGCAATCAGCGCACCCAGGACGAGGTCATCCGGCGCGAACTTCGCCAGCTTGAGGGGGCGCCACTGTCCAGCGAGGCCCTGGAGCGCTCCCAGACCCGGCTCAACCGGCTCGGTTTCTTCGACTTCGTCAACGTCGAGACCCCCCGGGTGCCGGGCGAGGACGATCGGGTGGACGTGGATGTCAGTGTCCAGGAGCGCATGACCGGGCAGCTGCAGGCCGGCGTCGGGTACGGCGATGTCCAGGGACTGCTGGTCAACTTCTCCGTCTCTCAGGACAACCTGCTCGGCACCGGCGACCGGCTGAGCATGACGGTGAACAACTCCAGCGTTTCGACGATCTACAACGTCTCGTACACCGACCGCTACCACACCCAGGAGGGTGTCTCCCAGACGTTGTCGGCCGGCTACCGCGAGACCCGCGCGCGCCGCGCCGACCTGTCCGACTACGACCTGACCTCAGGGCACGCCTCGGTGGAGTACAGCGTGCCGGTCACCGAGGTGGACCGACTGGCGGCGCGGCTGCGGCTGGAACGCATCGGCATCGATAAGCGCTCCGATACGCCGGGCTGGATCCGTAACTTCCTTGAGGATCAGAGCGACGATCGCTTCACTATGATCAAGCCGCGGCTGTCGTGGAACCGGGACACCCGGGATCGCGGCGTCTTCCCCACCGCTGGCGGGCGTCAGCGGCTGTCGCTGGAGGGGACCGTCCCCGGTGATGACCTGGAGTTCTACAAGCTCACCTACGAGAACCGGCGCTACTGGCCGCTGCGCTGGCTCGGTGACCGCACGACGTTCTCAGTGGAGGGGCAGGTCTCCTACGGCGACGGCTACGGCGATACCGACCGCCTGCCGTTCTTCGAGAACTACTACGCCGGCGGTGTGCGGACCGTCCGCGGTTACCGCGGCAACTACCTCGGGCCGCGCGAGGAGGGGGGTGATCCGATCGGCGGCAACGCCCGGGTGCTGACCAAGGCGCAGGTGATCTTCCCACCCACGCCGGAGTCGCAGTCGGTGCGCATGGCCGCTTTCGTCGACGCCGGGCAGGTTTTCAATACGCGACTGGATCGTTACGACTTTGGGTCCAACACTGAGAAGATCATTCCGGAGGGACTGGACCGCGTGGATCTCGGCGAACTCCGGGCTGCGGCGGGTATCTCTCTGATCTGGATGTCCCCGGTCGGTCCGTTGACATTCAGTCTTGCCGAACCTTTAAATGAGTCGCGGGACGACGAGACCGAGACCTTCCAGTTCTCGCTCGGGACGGAATTCTAGGGCTGTCGCGAAGCGGGCAGGGCCGAATGCAGAAGGCGGCAGCCCCCTGGACCGTCCCGGACGCCCGGTCGATCCGTGATCTCCCGGGGGAGGGTGGCCGAGTTCATCCGAGCGCCCGGTGTGATAGGCTCTGCCGCTTATGGGGTCGTCCGCGGCCTGCGGATGGCACGAGGCGCACGGTGCCGGGAGTAACCGGATCAGACCACGGAGGAGTGAGCGTGAGCGAGAGTGACGCGCAGGGGGCAACGGATATCGAAGGCATCATGAACCTGCTGCCGCACCGGTATCCGATGCTGCTCATCGACCGGGTGCTAGAGTTCCAGCCCCACGAGCATCTGGCCAGCATCAAGAATGTCACCATCAATGAGCCGTTCTTCGTCGGCCATTTCCCGCAAAAGCCCGTAATGCCGGGGGTGCTCATCCTCGAGTCGCTGGCCCAGGCTTGTGGCATGCTCGCGTTCAAGAGTGTTCAGGACACCCTCACGGACAACGACGTCCTCTACCTGGTGGGGATCGACAAGGCGCGCTTCAAGCGGCCGGTTCAGCCCGGTGATCAGCTTCGACACGATGTCTCGGTGCGTCGTGTGGCTCGGGGGATTTGGATCTTCCAGGCACGCGGAAGTGTCGATGGCGAGTTGGCGGCCGAGTGTGAGATCCGCTGCACGGTGCGTACGGTTTGAGTCGAGTCCATCCGAACGCCCTGGTCGACCCCAAGGCCCGCCTCGGCGAGGACGTCGAGGTGGGGCCTTTCAGCGTGATCGGGCCGGATGTGGAGATCGACGAGGGGACCTGGATTGGCCCGCACGCGGTCATCCAAGGGCCGACCCGCATCGGCCGGGATAACCGCATCTACCAGTTTGCCGCCCTGGGGGAGGCCCCGCAGCACAAGGGCTATCAGGGCGAGCCCACGGAACTGGTGATCGGCGACGGCAATACCATCCGCGAGTTCGTCACCTGCCACCGCGGCACAGCGCAGGGGCGGGGCGAGACCCGCATCGGCGATCACAACTGGCTGATGGCGTACTGCCATATTGCCCACGACTGCCGGCTGGGCGACCATCTGCTGTTCGCCAACTCCGCGTCGCTGGCCGGGCATGTGGATGTCGGTGATCACGCCACCTTGGGCGGCTTCGCGCTAATACACCAGTTCTGCCGCATCGGTCCTTACGCCTTTTGCGGTTTCGGCAGCGGGATCAATCGGGATGTACCGCCGTTCGTCACAGTCTCCGGACAGATGGCGGTGCCGCACGGGATCAACTCGGTGGGGCTGCGCCGGCACGGCTTCTCGCGGGAGCGCATCCGGGATATCAAGCGCGCCTACCGCATGATCTACCGACAGGGGCTGCGTCTCGACGATGCGCGCGAGGCGCTGTGCCAGCAGCTCGGCCACTCCGCGGACGTGCAGGGCATGGTCGATTTCATCGACAGCAGCCAGCGCGGTCTGTTGCGCTAGACTGCCGTCGGACGGCGCAGGGGGGTCCGCCAATGGCCAGTCCCAGGGTGGCGATTCTCGCCGGTGAACTCTCCGGTGACGTCCTCGGCGCCGGCCTGATGAGCGAGCTTCGGGGCCGGTGCCCCGGTGTGCGTTTCGAGGGGGTTGGTGGGCCGGCGATGGCAGCCCAGGGGCTTGAGTCGCTGGTACCCATGGAGCGGCTCTCGCTGATGGGGCTGACCGAGATCGTGCGGCATCTGCCGGGGCTTCTTCGCCTGCGCGCTGATCTGGCCCGGCGCTGGCGGGAGGATCCGCCGGATTGCTTCATCGGCGTCGATCTACCCGATTTTAACCTCGGTCTGGCCCGGCGCCTGCGTGCGGCCGGGATCCCCACGCTCCACTACGTCAGCCCCACCATCTGGGCCTGGCGTCGTGGGCGCGTGCGGGGCATCCGGCGCTCGGTGGACCGGATGCTGACCCTCTATCCCTTCGAGGAGCAGTTCTACGCCGACAGCGGCGTCGACGCGGTCTGCGTCGGTCATCCGGCTGCTGATCGATTCCCGCTGCAGCCGGATACCGTTGCGGCGCGCCGGAGGCTGGGGCTGGATACGGACGCCACGGTGGTCGCCCTGCTGCCCGGTAGCCGTGGCAGCGAGATCGACCGCCTGCTCGAGCCCTTCCTCGGGGCGGCAGCGCTTCTGGCGGAGCGGCCGGATGCGCCGGACTTTGTCATACCGGTGGCCGCACCGCGGCTGCGCGAGCGGATCGAGGCGGCCGTGGATCGGCACCAGGTCCGCCTGCGCACGCGGCTGCTGGACGGCGACACGGCGACCGCGGCGACTGCGGCGGATGTGGCCCTGACCGCCTCGGGCACGGCAACCCTGGAGGTCATGCTGGCCAAGCGTCCGATGGTCGTGGCGTACCGTCTGTCGCCGCTGAGCTATCAGATCATCCGCCGGTTGATCCATGTCCCTTGGGTATCGCAGCCGAATCTGCTTGCCGGCGAGCCCCTGGTCCCGGAGTACTTCCAGGGCGACGTCACGCCGCAGGTCCTGGCCGAGGCGGCCGCATACTGGCTCGATGAGGCCCCGGCCCGGCTACAGCTGGTCCGCCGCTTCCGGGAGCTCCACGCCTCACTAGCCCGCGGGGCTGATGCCCGGGCGGCAGAGGCCGTTCTGGAGATCCTGCGGTGAGCGGCGACGGCGGCGCGTGGCAGGTGGGTGTCGACGAGGCTGGCCGTGGGCCGTGGGCCGGGCCGGTGGTGGCCGCCGCGGTCATCCTGCGCGAGCCCATCGCCGGTGTCACCGACTCCAAGCGGCTGTCGGCGCGGCGCCGCGAGCAGGCCGCTGGGCTGATCCGCAGCGAGGCCGTGGCCTGGGGGGTCGGGCGGGCAGAGGTCGCCGAGATCGATGCACTGAACATCCGTCGTGCCACCTTCCTGGCCATGTCCCGTGCGGTGGCGTCGGTGGCCAGCACCGCGCGGATCGCCGAAATCCTGGTGGACGGGCGCGAGATGCCGGAGGATTTGCCCGCTCCAGCGCGGGCCGTGGTCGGTGGCGATGCCCTGGAGCCGAGCATCTCGGCGGCATCCATCCTGGCCAAGACGCTACGTGATGCCGAGATGGTGGCGCTCGAGGAGACCTACCCGGGATACGGTTTTGCCCGGCACAAGGGCTACGGGACCGCCGAGCACCGCCACGCCCTCGAGCGCCTCGGCCCGTGCGCCGCGCACCGGCGCAGCTTTGCCCCGGTGCGCAGGATGCTCGGCGGCTGAGGCGCGCACCGCACGCGCTTGGCTGACCCGTTGACCACCGCGACCCTGATATCCTGACGCGACCATGAGTGAAGCCCCACCGTCCTTCGTCCATCTGCGTCTGCACAGCGAGTTCTCGCTGGTCGACGGCATCGTCCGCATTCAGGAGGCGGTGTCCGCGGCGCGGGACGCCGGCATGCCGGCGGTGGCCATCACCGATCAGGCCAACCTGTTCGGCATGGTCAAGTTCTACCGGGCCGCGCTAGCCGCCGGAGTCAAGCCGATCATCGGAGCCGACGTGTGGCTGGCGGACGATACCTTGGAACTCGGCTACGCCCGGATGACGTTGCTCTGCCGGGATCGCGGCGGCTACCGTGCGCTGTCGCGGCTGCTCAGCCGCGCTTATCGCGAGGGTGCCTGCGGCGATATCCCGGTCATCCGGCGGGAGTGGTTGCAAGCGGATGCCGGCGGGCTGCTGGCCCTCTCCGGCGGGGTCCAGGGGGATATCGGTCAGGCCCTGCTGCGTGGTGATGAGGCCACCGCGCGGCGCTACCTCGAGCAGCACCGGCAGACCTTCGGCGAGGACGGCTTCTATCTGGAGCTCCACCGTCTGGGCCGGCCGGGCGACGAGCGCCACCTGCATGCCGCGGTGGCGCTGGCCGCCGACGAGGACGTGCCGGTGGTGGCCACCAATGACGTGCGCTTCATGCGCCCGGCGGATTACGACGCCCATGAGGTCCGTGTCTGCATCCATCAGGGGCGTACCCTGGACGACCCCAACCGGCCACGCCACTACACGGAACAGCAGTACTTTGCCGACGCTGCGGACATGGCCGAGCGCTTCTCCGATCTGCCCGAGGCGCTCGAGACCACCCTGCGTATCGCCGAGCGGTGCAGCGTGGATCTGGAACTCGACACCAACTATCTCCCGGACTTTCCGGTGCCCGAGGGCCATACGGTGGCCTCGTTCCTGCGCGCCGAGTCCGAGCGCGGCCTGGCGCAGCGGCTCGAACAACGCGGCCTGACTGAGGACGAGGATACCGGCGAGGTCGAGGCGACCTACCGGCAGCGCCTCGAGCACGAGCTGGCCGTCATCGAGCAGATGGGGTTCCCCGGCTACTTCCTCATCGTCGCCGACTTCATCCGCTGGGCGCGGGAGAACGACATCCCGGTTGGCCCCGGGCGCGGCTCCGGTGCGGGATCGCTGGTCGCCTATGCCCTGGGCATCACCAACCTCGACCCCCTGCGCTATGACCTGCTCTTCGAGCGCTTCCTCAACCCGGAGCGGGTCTCCATGCCCGACTTCGACGTGGACTTCTGCATGGAGCGCCGCGACGAGGTCATCGAGTACGTCTCGGACCGCTACGGCGCCGAGAAGGTCTCGCAGATCGCCACCCACGGCACCATGGCGGCCCGGGCCGTGGTGCGCGACGTGGGCCGGGTCTACGGTCACGCCTTCGGCTACATGGACCGGATCGCCAAGCTGATCCCTTTCGAGATCGGCATGACCCTGGACAGGGCCCTGGAGCAGGAAGAGGACCTGCGCGCCGAGTACGACAACGACGAAAACATCCGCGAGTTGATCGACACCGCGCGCAGCCTGGAGGGGATGGCGCGCAACGTCGGCAAGCACGCCGGAGGCGTCGTCATCGCGCCCACGGACCTGACCGATTTCTCGCCGCTCTACCGCGACCCGGAGGAGCGCGACGACGCCGAGGCTTGGAAGGTGGCCACCCACTTCGACAAGGACGACGTCGAGGCGGTGGGTCTGGTCAAGTTCGACTTCCTGGGTCTGCGCACGCTGACCATCATCGACTGGACCGTCCAGGCGGTGAACCGCATCCTCGAGCAGCGGGGAGACCCGGCGCTGGATATCGATGCCATCGCCCTGGATGACGGCGCCACCTTCGAGCTGCTCAAGCGCTGTGCCACCACCGCGGTCTTCCAGCTGGAATCCCGCGGGATGAAGGAGCTGATCAAGCGCCTTCAGCCCGATAGCTTCGAGGATATCGTGGCACTGGTGGCGCTGTTTCGGCCCGGGCCGCTTCAGTCGGGCATGGTCGACGACTTCGTCGAGCGCAAGCATGGCCGTTCGGCGGTCGCCGGTTACCCAACCCGCGAGCTGCACCATCCGGACCTGGTGCCGGTCCTCCAGCCTACTTACGGGGTGATCCTCTACCAGGAGCAGGTGCAGCGCATCGCGCAGGTCCTGGCCGGCTACAGCCTTGGCGAGGCGGATCTGCTGCGCCGCGCCATGGGCAAGAAGAAGCCCGAGGAGATGGCCAAGCAGCGGGCCAAGTTCCTGGAAGGGGCCAAGGCCCGGGGTCTGTCCGAGGACCATGCCACCGGCATCTTCGACCTTATGGAGAAGTTCGCCGGCTACGGCTTCAACAAGTCGCACTCGGCGGCCTACGCGCTGCTCTCCTACCAGACCGCCTGGCTCAAGTGTCACTACCCGGCGCCGTTCATGGCCTCGGTGCTCTCCTCGGACATGGACAACACCGACAAGGTGGTGATCTTCCTGGATGAGGCCCGGGCCATGGGGCTGGAGGTGCTGCCGCCGGACGTCAACCGCAGTGACAAGCCCTTCCGGGCGGTGGACGAGCGGACCATCGTCTACGGTCTGGGTGCCATCAAGGGGGTGGGGGAGTCGGCGCTCGATGCGGTGCTGAGCGAGCGCGATACCAACGGGGCGTTCCGGGATATCTTCGACCTGTGCCGCCGGGTCGACACCGGCCGCGCCAATCGTCGCGTGCTGGAGGCCCTGTGTCGTTCGGGGAGCCTGGATCGCCTGATCCCCAACCGCGCCACGGGAATGGCACAGATCCCGGCGGCGCTGGCGGCTGCCGAGCAGGCGACGCGCGACCAGGCCGCCGGGCAGACCGATCTGTTCGGTGGCCCTGCAGAGGCGGTGATCGCCTCCCGTGGCGAGGGCGAAGAGGTTGCCGAGCAGCCCGAATGGCCGGAGGAAGAACGCCTGGCCGCGGAGAAGGCCACACTGGGTCTATTCCTGACGGGGCACCCGATCGACCGTTACGAGCATGAGCTTCCGTATCTGGCTACGGATCGCCTGCAGCGGCTGTCCAGTGGCGCCGGCGGCAATGGCGGAGACGGCAATGGGGGCCGAGGCCGGACGGTTACCGCGGCTGGGCTGGTGGTCGCGCTGCGGGTGCGCAGCACCTCCACTGGCGGCCGCCTGGCCACCCTGACCCTGGATGACCGCACGGGCCGGATCGAAGTGGTGCTATTCCCCGAGGCGTTCGGCAAATACCGGCATGCCGTTGAGAAGGATGCGCTGCTGGTGGTGCGCGGCAGTCTCGACTACGACGACTTCAGTGGCGGGTACCGGATCACCGGCGAAGAGGTGCTGGACATCGCCCGGGCCCGCGAGCGGGCAGCCGGTCGGTTGGTGATTCCGGTAACCGCGGCTCGTGCCGCTAACGGTCTGGTGCCCGAGCTGCGCCAGGTCCTCAGCAGCTACGCTGGGGAGAGTCCGGTCCATGTCGATTACCGCCACCCAAGGGGCCGGGGGCGCGTCGTCCTAGGCCGCAACTGGACGGTGACGCCCAGCGATGACCTGATCAAGCGGCTTGAGTCGGTGGTCGATGACCGTGTGGGGGTCGAGTACCCCCGCTAGCGGCTCTCGCGGTGAATGGCGATCAGGTCATCGATCCCCACGGCGGTGCCGTCGGGTCCGTGGTCCAGGTCATCAATGACCGCTGCGGCACCCGGGAATGCGTCGTCCCGGGTCCAGCGGTTGCGGGTGATCAGCGTCGGGATCCCGGCCGCGCGGGCGGCGCGCAGCCCGTTGACCGAATCCTCCACGGCGAGGCAGTCCTCGGCCGCGAGCCGCAGTGATCGCAGGGCCTGCAGGTAGGCCTCGGGGTCGGGTTTCTTGGCGTTGACGTCGTCGCCACAGATGCAGACCTCGAAGGCCGGTTGCAACTCGGCGGGTAGCACGCCGTTGAACAGGGCCTCGACGTTGGCGCGGGCGCTGGTCGTGACCACGGCCAGGCGCACCTGCCGCTCTCGCGCTTCGGCAAGGATTCGCTCGATCCCCGGCCGGGGCGGGATGGAGCCGGTGCTGAGGCGCTCGGCGTAGAGGCGGTTCTTGGCCTCGTGCAGTCGCCGCGCGAGCGTATTGATATCGCCGTGCCCGGGCGGGGGCGGTTCCCGGGTCAGGGTGTCGTGCAGTCGTTCCCGGCCGCCCGGGACCGCGTTCAGGAGGCGTCGATAGGTGGTTTCATCCCAGCGGTGGGGAAGGCCGAATGCCTCGAAGGCGGCGTTGAAGGCGGGCAGGTGGCCCGCGCCTTCGGTGTCGGCCAGGGTGCCATCGACGTCAAAGAGCAGCGCTTGCATGGGTTTCCGTTCTCCAGGGGTGTCGGGTCCGTGGCGGTGCCGGCGTTATCATCTTAGGGTTCTTGACCCGTCCGGGAAAACGGGCTGGAGTAACCGCGTCGACGGACTCGCCGTATCCGCATGATCCGGAGGAAAGCACTGCATGGCTGAGGGTCGCCCGAAATATTCGCCGGAGTTCCGGCGCAAGCTGGTCGAACTGGTCGAGGCGGGGCACACCCCGCAAGAGTTGGCACGGACCTACGAGCCGGCGGCCAAGACGATCCGCCGCTGGTACCAGGAGGACCGGCAGGAGACCAGCGAGCGGCGCACCGGGGCTGCAGATCGGCGCAGCGCTGGCCCGGGAGGCAGGCAGCAGGGCAAGAGCCCTGGCGCTGCTGCGTCCGCGGCGGGGTCCGGGAAGCGCTCGAAGACGGCGAAGGCCGGTCCCCGGAGCAGGCCGGCGAGTAGCCAAGCGCACCGGCTGGCCGGCAAGCGCGTCTTGGAGCGCCCCGCGGACACGGCTGCGGAGGCTGGGGAGGGGGCGCCCGAGCGGGCCGAACCCGAGCCGGCGGAAGAGCCGGCCGAGGTGGCCCCATCGGCGGACGGCGAGGTGATCGTCGACCCGGCTCCCGAGGGCGGGGTGCCCGAGGAGGAGGGGGTCGAGCTAGATGTGCAGCCGCACGCCGGCCTCGAGACGGAGGGCGATCCAGCCGAGTTGCTTGCCGTCGGCCTGGAACGCGCCGATCAGGGCGATGCCGTCTACGACGACGAGGGTCCCGAGGCGGCTATTCCGATCTACCAGGAGGCACTCGACTATCTGGATGCAGCGATCAGCGCCGGTGAAGGGGGAGATGCCGCGCGCCGCGACTGGGGGATCACCCTGGAGCGCCTGGGCGATGCGCTCTTCGAGGCCGAGGGGGCGAGTGCCGCACTGCCCTGCTATGAGGCTTGGTGTGAACTCGCCGAGGCCCTGGCCACCGAACACGCCACGGCGCAGTCGCTTCGGGACTGGAGCGTTGCGCTGGGTCGCTACGGCCAGGGGGTGCTGGTCGAGGAGGGGGCCGAGGTGGCACTACCCTACTACCGGCAGGTGATCGAACTGCGCGAGGACATCGTCCGCGAGCGGCAGAGCGCGGATGCCTACCAGGATTGGGCGCTGGCGCTGGAGCGCTGCGGTGCGGTCCAGGAGGCCGTGGAGGGGTTGGCCGAGACGGTGGAGACCTACCGCCACGCCCTCGAGGTGCGCGGGGCGCTGGTCGAGCAGCAGGACACACCGCAGGCGCGCCGGGCTCTCGGGATCGCTCAGGAGCGCCTGGCCATGGCGGTGCTCGCCGCCGAGGGCGCCGAGGCGGCCCTGCCTCACTTTGAGCAGCTCGCCGAACTCTTCACGGAACTGGCCGAGGAGCTGGGCACTGAGGAGGCCGATGCTGAGCGACGGCAGGCGGATACCATGCTCGGCAAGGTACAGATGGCGGCACTGGATCTGGAGTGACACCCGCGTCCGCGACGGTTGGACCTCCGTCGTGGCCCTGGATCCCGGGAGGCGCATTGCAGGCGATCGAAGACATTGAGTGCGACTTGGTTGTTGTTGGTGGCGGCGGGGCCGGGTTGCGGGCCGCTATCGCGGCGGCCGAGCGCGACCCTGGGCTGCGGATCGCGCTGATCTCCAAGGTGGTGCCCATGCGCAGCCACACCGTCGCTGCGGAGGGGGGCGCTGCCGGTGTGGCCCGGGCGGATGACAGCCTGGACGGGCACTTCAACGACACCGTCTCCGGGGGGGATTGGCTGTGCGACCAGGACGTGGTTGAACGCTTTGTCGCCGAGTGCACTGGCGAGATGGTCCGTCTCGAACAGTGGGGTTGCCCGTGGAGCCGACAGGCGGACGGCCAGGTACATGTCCGGTTTTTCGGGGGCATGACGACCCAGCGCAGCTGGTACGCCGCCGACAAGACCGGCTTCCACATGTTGCATACGCTGTTCCAGACCTCCCTGCGCTATCCGGGGATTCAGCGCTACGACGAATACTTCTGCTCAGATCTGCTGGTCGACGACGGGGTGGTCTGTGGCGTACTGGCCTTGGAGATCGCCAGCGGCAAGCCGGTGCGCTTCGGCGCACCGGCGGTGGTGCTGGCCACCGGCGGGGCCGGGCGGGTCTACGGGCAGAACACCAACGCCGGCATCGTGACCGGCGAGGGCATGGCCATGGCGCACGCCCAGGGGGTGCCCCTGCGCGACATGGAGTTCGTTCAGTGGCACCCCACCACGCTGCCCGGCAGTGGCATCCTGATCACGGAAGGGTGCCGGGGCGAGGGCGGCGTCCTGACCAACCGGGATGATCGTCGCTATCTGCAGGACTACGGTCTCGGGCCCACCGAACCGTGGCCGCGTCCGAAAGCCATGGAGCTGGGGCCGCGGGATCGGCTCTCCCAGGCTTTCTGGTACGAGGACCAGGCGGGCCGGACCGTGCCCACGCCGCAGGGCACGGCAGTCCAGCTGGATCTACGCCACCTGGGCGAGGACCGCATCCTAGAGCGGCTGCCCATGATCACCGAGGTGGCTCGCCGCTACGCCGGAGTGGATCCGGTTCGGGAGCCGATCCCCGTCCGTCCGGCGGTCCACTACACCATGGGGGGGATTCCCACCGACGTCCGGGGTGCCGCCCCCCTGTCGGGGCTGTTTGCTGCCGGGGAGTGCGCCAGCACCGGGATTCACGGAGCCAACCGGCTCGGTTCCAACTCGCTCGCGGAACTCCTTGTCTTCGGCCGGGCGGCAGGAGAGGCGGCCGCCGAGTACGCCCGCGAGGCACCGCGGCGGCCGCAGCGCGTGGTGGAGCAGCTCGCTACCGAGGCCCTGGCGCCGCGGCTTGAACTGCTGCGCAACGACAGGGGCGAGCGGCTCGCTACGCTGCGCGCGGATCTCAATCGGGCCATGGAACAGGGGGTGGGGATCTTTCGCAACGAGGCCGGCCTGGAGCAGGCGTGCACGACGCTGGCGGCGCTGCGCGAGCGCCTGCGACGCGGCATCCGCCTCGACGACCGCAGCCGGACATACAACACCGAGTGGCTGACTGCGATGGAGTTCGGGGCCAGCCTGCAGGTGGCTGAGGCGATGGCCTGGTCGGCGCGGGCACGCAAGGAGTCCCGCGGCGCCCACGTGCGCGATGACGCCTATAGCGAGCGTGATGACGAGCGCTATCTGGTTCATACCCTGGCCTACCCCGGTGACGGGACGGGCCCCGTGATCGACCATGCGCCGGTGACCGTTACCCGCTCTGCGCCGCGGCGGCGGGCCTACGGCGCTGAAGGGGAGGCGCAGGCATGAGCGAATCGCAGCGGATCACTCTGGCGGTGCAGCGTTTCCACCCGGAACAGGACGCCGAACCGCGCTGGCAGCGCTATGCCGTGCCGTACACGCCGGATATGTCCGTGCTCGAGGGGCTGCAGTACATCAAGGATCACCTCGATGGCAGCCTGACCTTCCGCTGGTCCTGTCGCATGGCGATCTGCGGTAGCTGTGGCTGCATGATCGACGGCGAACCCGAGCTGGCCTGCCATGTCTTCCTCCGCGACTACGCGCCGGGGCCGGTGTGGGTGTCGGCACTGGACCACTTCCCCGTGCAGCGGGATCTGGTCATCGATCAGAGCGACTTCCTCGAGAAGCTCGAGACGGTGCACGCCTACCTGATCCCGGCCGGGGAACGGACGGCGGCCGAGGGGACCTATCGGCAGACGCCGGAGCAGATGACGGATTACTACGCGTACGCCCAGTGCATCAACTGCCTGCTCTGCTATGCCGCCTGCCCGCAGTACGGTTGGCATCCGGACTTTGTCGGCCCCGGGGCCCTGGCGCTACTCCAGCGCTACAACCTGGACAGCCGTGACGCAGGTAGCGAGTTGCGGCACGCGGTGGTTGATGCCGAACAGGGGGTCTGGGGCTGCACGCTGGTCGGCCACTGCTCCGAGGTCTGCCCCAAGGGGGTCGATCCCGCGCGGGCCATCAATCAGAACAAGCCCGGCAGCAGCGCGCGGTACTTGCTCGACTGGCTGCGGCCCGGTCGTCGTCGACAGGAGGGATCGGAATGAGCCGAGCGCGCGTCTACCGTCCGACCATGCGCGGTTGGTGGGAGCGGCATCCGGCCTACCGCCGCTACCTGTTGCGCGAAGGCAGCAGCGTCCTGCTGGGCCTTTATGCGCTCTGGCTGCTTGCCGGACTGTTGGCCCTTGCTGCTGGGGAAGCCGCCTACCAAGGGTGGCGGGACCTGCACGGCAGCCCCTGGTTGTTCGGCCTCCACCTGGCCGCTCTGTTGGCCGCCGCCTACCACGCTGTCACCTGGTTCCGGTTGCTGCCCCTGACGCTGCCGGTCCTGCGCTGGCGGGGCCGCAGGCCCACCGACCGGGCGGTCGTGCGGGGTGCCTGGGTGGTCTCGGTGGCCCTCTCGGGCGGGGTGTGGCTCTATCTCCTGGGAGGCGTCCGATGAGGCGTTCGCACGAACCGCCGCTGTGGCTGCTCTTCGGTGCCGGGGGCCTACTCGCCGCGCTGCTCGCCCCGGCGCTGATCCTGCTGACCGGCGTCGTGATGCCCGTGGCTGCAGAGCATGGCATCGAGGTACTGGATTACCACGCATCCCGCGAGCTGTTCGCCCGGCCGGTGGTGGGGGTGCCAGTGGCCCTCGCGCTGGGGCTGGTGCTCTGCCACGCCGCTCACCGCATCTACCATACCCTGCGCGATCTCGGGATTCCGGCAGGGCGCGGTACCTGGTGGGTCTGCTACGGCGGCGCCGGTGTCGCGGGGGTGCTCGGTGTGGGCGCGGTTGTTGCCCTGTGGTGGTGAACTCAGGGCGGGTCGTTGGGCGCCTGGGGGCGACAGCAGCGTAGCCGCGGGTGGGGCTCCGGCCGTGCCCAGAGGAATCCCTGGCCGACGCGGCACCCGGCATCGATGAGCTGGTCGCGCTGCTGCAGGGTCTCGACCCCCTCGGCCACCACCTCAAGCCCGAGGACATGGGCGAGCTGCAGGATGGTCTCCACGATGGAGCGGGATTCCGGCGTGGTCTCCATGTCCCAGATGAAGCCGCGGTCGATCTTGACCCGGTTGATGGGCAGGCGCTTGAGGTAGAGCAGGGACGAGTAGCCGGTGCCGAAGTCGTCGATGCTCAGCGACACTCCGGCCCGGCGCAGGGCGGCCAGCCGCTCCAGGGTGCGGGGGCTGAGATCCATGATGGTCGACTCGGTGATCTCCAGCTCCAGGTGCCGTGCCGGCAGGCCGGTCTGCTCCAGCGTACGCAGGACCGTCTTTTCGATGTTGCCGTTGTGGAACTGGGCCCCGGACAGGTTGACGGCGATGCGCCCGAACTCGCGTCCCTGGTCCAGCCAGGTGCGCCCTTGCTGACAGGCCTGGTGGAGGATGTCCTCCCCCAGCGCCGCCATGGTTCCGACCTCCTCGGCGACCGAGATGAAGGCGCCCGGGGCCAGTAGCCCCCGGTCCGGGTGGTGCCAGCGGACCAGGGCTTCGATGCCCACGATCTGACCGGTCTGCAGCTCGACCTGGTGCTGGAAATAGGGGACCAGTTCACCGCGCTGCAGGCCCTGACGCATCTCCTGGGCGAGATCCAGCCGGCGCTGGGCATGTTCAGTCAGCTCCTCGGCGTAGAAGCACGTGGTGTTGCGTCCGTCGGCCTTCGCCTTGTGCAGCGCCGAGTCGGCGTTGCGGACCAGCGCCTCGACGGTCTCGCCGTTGTCCGGATACATGCTGATGCCGATGCTACACCGGCACTGGAACCAGCGGCGGCTGTACTGGAACGGTCGCTCCAGTTCCTGGTGGACGGTCTCAGCGCAGGCGAGAGCGTCCCGGTGGTCGCGGATCTCGGCCAGGCAGATGCTGAACTCGTCGCCACCCAGTCGCGCCAGGGTGTCATCGGCGCCGAGGCGCGCCTGGAGGCGGTGAGCCACCTGGCGGAGGACGCGATCGCCGGCGGTATGACCGAGGCTGTCGTTGACGTCCTTGAAGTGGTCGAGGTCGATGAACAGCACGGCTAGCTGTTCACCGGACTGTCGCGAGCGCTCCAGGGCGCGGGCCATGCGGTCCTTGAACAGCAGGCGATTGGCGAGGCCGGTGAGCGCATCGTGGTAGGCCTGGAACTGCAGCCGCTCCTGGGAACGTTTGAGCTCGGTCAGGTCGCTAAAGACGGCAATGTAGTTGACGACTTCGCCGTAGGCCCCGGTGACACGGCTGATGGTCACCCACTTCGGCTGCAGGGTGCCGTACTTGGAGCGGTCCCAGAGTTCGCCGGACCAGCTACCCTCCCGTTGGATCGACTCCCACATGGCCCGGTAGAAGTCGTCGTTGTGGTGGCCCGACTGCAGGATCCGCGGCGTCAGCCCGATGAGCTCGTCCTCGGTGTAGCCGGTCATTCGCGCGAAGGCGTCGTTGACCTGGAGGATGCGGCTCTCGGCGTCGGTGATCAGGATCCCGTCCCGCGTGGCGGTGAAGACCTTGGCCGACAGCTGCAGGCGTCGTTCCATCTCCTTGCGCCCAGAGATGTCACGCAGCGTGGCGCAGCAGAGGGTCTCGTCCTCCAGGTGCAGCGGGGTGAGCACCACCTCCAGCCAAAGGTGTTCGCCCTGCGGGGTAACGTGCACCCACTCAAAACGTTGGGCGCCCTCGATGAGTGCGGTCTCGAGCAGGTTTTGTGCCCGCTCCGCCGCCGACGATCCGTCCGGCTGGAGTTGCGAGGAGATGGCCTCCGGGCGCAGGCCGATCAGCTGCTGCGGATCCTCCCAGCCCAGCATGCGGGCAGCCGCCGGGTTGCAGGCGATGAAGTGCCCATCGCGCAGGATCAGCATCCCGTCTTCGCTGTGCAGGAAGAGGGTCTGCGTCAGGCTGCTCGAGAGCGCCGGGGCCGGAGTGGTTGGGGGAACCACGTCGTCTTTCACAGGGGTTAGCTCACGGGTCCGGTGCCACGATGCGGTTGCGCAGGGTGCCGAGCCCCTCGACCTCACAGGTGACGATGTCCCCGGCCTGCAGGAAGCGGGGCGGGGTGCGGGCAAAACCGACGCCGGCCGGCGTGCCGGTGGCGATGATATCCCCGGGAACCAGGGTCATGACCCGCGAGAGCGTGGCGATGACCGCGGGGATGGAGAAGACCATCTCGCCGGTATGCGACTGTTGCTGGGTGGTGCCGTTGACCTGACAGGAGAGGGCAAGGCCGTGGGGATCGGGTACCGCGTCGGCGGTGGTGATCCAGGGCCCCATCGGGCAGCTGCCGTCCACCGACTTGCCGAGGAAGAACTGCTTGTGCCGGAATTGCAGGTCACGTGCCGACAGGTCGTTGATCACCGTATAGCCGAAGACATGCTGTAGTGCCTCGCTCTCCGGGATGTGCCGGCCACCCCGGCCGATCACCACGCCGAGCTCCACCTCCCAGTCCAACTCCCGGGTGACGGCTGGGTCGAGGAGGAAGTCCGCGTATGGGCCGGCGACGGTGGTCGTTGCCTTGGTAAAGACCACCGGCGCCTCGGGCAGCGCCAGCTCGTCACCCTTGGCCTGTTGCGACTCTCGGGCGTGGTCGGCGTAGTTCAGGCCCAGGCACATGATGTTGCGGGGTGGCTGCGGCAGCGGAGCCAGGAACGTCAGGGCCTCGGCCGTGACCCGCGGCCAGTCGTAGCCGGCCTCGGGTAAGGTGCCGGCGCACAGGTGTCCGCCCAGATCACCCGCGACGGGTGAGACGGCCCAGCGGTCGCCCTGTTCGTGGATGGCGACCCGGGTGACGCCCTGGTGAACAACGGTGGTGATGCGCATGCTGCCGTTTCCGCCTTGGGGGTTGCGGTCAAGCCTGTCGGCCCCGCATTGTCCCGCATTTGGGGCCGGTCGTCGACGGTGATCGGTCGGATGATGCGGATCGGGGGGCGGCATGCACGATGAAAGTGGCGACAATGCCCTGGAACGGGCGACGCTGGAAGCGGTCCGGCGGATGGCGGCGGCCTTTGCCGATCCGCTGCTCGCCCCGTTGGACGCGGGTGCCGACGGCGTCGCCCAGCGCTACCAAGCGGAAGGGGACGCGCAGGCGGGGACGGAGTATGTGCTGGCGCTGACCAGCGTCGCCGGGTGCCGGGTCGAGGTACGTATCCCGCGAAGCGATCTGCTGGCGCTGGAGGGGTCGGGGGTGGTCCACGCGGTCTACCAGACCCTTGTGCGCGAGTGTGGTGCCCATCTGGCCGAGCGCGAGACGCTGATCGTCACCACCCGAGGACGACCCGGGCCGGGGCAGCTGCTCAGTGTCTACCGGCGCCGCCTTGGTTAGGCCAAGCCGGCGTCCCCACAGGAGTTTCGCTTCTGGTAAGGTACGCCCACGACGCATTTAGCCTGTGGTATCCGCCCGCCCATCGGAGAGGTCAACGGGGAGCTCATGACCAAGAACTTTCTGGATTTCGAGCAGCCGATCGCCGAGCTAGAAGCCAAGATCGAAGAGCTGCGCAACGTCGGCCAGGATTCCGAGGTCAACATTAACGAGGAGATCCAGCGCCTCGAGGCCAAGAGCCGCTCGCTGACGGAGAAGATCTTCTCCTCGCTGAGCGCCTGGCAGATCGTGCAGCTGGCCCGTCATCCCGAGCGCCCCTACTTCTTCGACTACGTTGAGCGGATCTTCACCGATTTCCAGGAGCTTCACGGTGACCGAGCCTATGCCGACGATGCCGCCATCGCCGGTGGCCTGGCGCGCTTCGACGGCCGCCCGGTGATGGTCATCGGGCAGCAGAAGGGGCGGGATACCAAGGAGAAGGTGCGGCGCAATTTCGGCATGCCCCGACCGGAGGGGTATCGCAAGGCGCTTCGGCTGATGCGCATGGCGGAGCGCTTCGGTCTGCCGATCTTTACGTTCATCGATACGCCGGGCGCTTATCCCGGCGTCGGCGCCGAAGAGCGCGGACAGAGTGAGGCCATTGCGCGGAATCTGGCCGAGATGGCACAGCTGCGCGTTCCGGTGATCTGCACCGTGATCGGTGAAGGCGGGTCGGGCGGCGCGCTGGCGATCAGCGTTGGCAATCGACTGCTGATGCTGCGCTACTCGGTGTATTCGGTGATTTCGCCAGAGGGGTGCGCCTCGATCCTGTGGAAGAGTTCCGAGCGGGCCGCGGATGCGGCCGAGGCCATGCAGATGGCGGCCGAGCGGCTGCACGACCTGGGGGTCGTCGATCGCGTGATCCCCGAGCCGCTCGGGGGCGCCCACCGGGACTACGACGCGATGACCGAGAGCGTGCGCGAGGTGCTGCGCGAGGAGTGGGGGCGGGTCGCGCAGATGAGCCCGGATGAGCTCGTGGCCGACCGGCACCGGCGGCTTGCGGGGATCGGTCAGCCCCAGGGGTAACCTGCGTGCTCGACCCCGGGGCGCTGGTGGCGCGGTTGTTGGCCTTGGCCCCCGCGGCCGCGGGCTACCGGGTCGCCTTCAGCGGCGGGCGGGATTCCACGGCACTGCTTCACGCCCTGGCCGAAGGCCGCGATGAGTTGCCAGCGCCGCTGGGTGCAGTCCATATCGATCACGGCCTGCACGCCGGATCGGCCCGCTGGGCGGAGCATTGCCGGGCCGTGTGCCAGCGCCTGGGGGTGGCACTCGAGTGCCGCCGCGTGGATGTGCCTTCCCCCGTCGGTCAGGGCCTGGAGGCCGCCGCCCGGGAGGCGCGCTACCGGGCTTTCAGTGCCCTGGTGGCCCCCGGCGAGTGCCTTGTCTTGGCGCACCACGCCGAGGATCAAGCCGAGACCTTCCTGCTCCGGGCACTGCGCGGGGGGGGGCTGCACGGGCTGTGCGCCATGCCGACAACCCGACCGCTGGGGCGGGGTCGGTTGGCGCGGCCGCTGCTGGAGGTGCCGCGTGCCTCTTTGACGGCCTACCTGCAGGCCCGTGGTGCGGACTGGATCGAGGATCCGGCCAATCGGGATCCTGCCCATGACCGGGTCTATCTGCGCGAGCATGTGCTGCCGGCGTTGGCGGCGCGCTGGCCGGATGCAGCTGGCCGCCTGCAGGCGGGGGTGGCTGCCCTGCAGGCGGATCAGGCCTTGCTGGATGGCTACCTGGACAGCGATCTGGCGGCGGCGCGTGCCGCCGACGGGCGCCCGGCGGTAGCTGAGCTGCTGCGACTGGCGCCGTATCGGCGTCAGGCCGTGCTTCGCCACTGGCTGGTTCGTTCCGGGCACCGTCCGCCGCCGGGCCGGCGGCTGGCCGTCGGCGTGCAGGCGCTACTTGAATCGGGCGAAGGGGCTCAGCCGGAGTTGCGTTGGCCGGACGGGTGCATCCGCCGCTACCGGGGGCGGCTCCACTTGCTGCCCGCCGAGTCGTTGGGCGCGGATCCCGATCCGGAGCCGTGCTCCTGGTTTGGCCGGGGGGCGCTGAGCCTGGCCGGGGGCACGTTGTCAGCGCGGTGGAGCCCGCGGGGTATCGACGGACAACTCCTTGCGCAGGGGGTGACGGTGGTCTTCCGTGCCGCAGTGCTGGATGCGGATGCCCGGCGCAGGCTGCAGCGCCTGTATCAGCGGTTGGGTGTCCCGCCCTGGGAGCGCAGCCGGGTTCCGGTGGTCTTCTCCGGTCATCGCCCGATCGCCGTGCCGGGCTACGGCGTGGCCCCATCGTGCCGGGCCATGCCGGGGGTGCGACTGCTGTGGCAACCGCCTCGTGTCGCGGGTCAGTCGGCGTCCAGCTGATCGGCCAGGGGCAGGCGCAGCCCGTGGCGGTCGGCGGGGTTGTAGAGCCCGGTCTCGGCATCGTGGCCGCTACCGAAGCCGACGTAGCTGTGCCGGCCGTAGCGCGCCAGACGCTGCAGCGCCTCGCGAGCCTCTTCGGCGTCCTCGGCGGCGAGGGCGATCAGCGGTTGTCCGCCCCCGGTGGTGCTGGCCCAGGCGACGGGGGAACGGTCCACCGGCCGGATCCGATCAGTGACGCAGGCCTTGATCGCCTCGAGGTGTTCGCTGACCGCTTCCCTGGGGCCGACGATCAGAAGGGGGCGGTCGCGATCCGGGGCGCCGGGCTCGACCTCGCCGCGCAGCGCCCGCTCGGCGGCTGCTTCCAGGCCGTCCCAGCTAGCGACCAGGGTCACGGACTCGGCCAGCAGGGTGTCGCGCAGGATGGAGACTCCCTCACCGAGGGCCAGCTGGCGGTACAGGTGGTGGTCCGGGTCGGCCTGTAGGTAGCGGGGAGCGGTCTCGCTGGTGAACTCGATCCGGGTTCGCTCCCCCGGTTGCAGGCGGATGTCCCGTTCGTCCAGACGGCCGTGTTCGCCCTTAAGCACGACGGGGACAGAGACCGGGTAGCCGTCCTCATCCCAGGCAATGTCTACCCGGATCCGAAAGCGGTCGTCCCCCTCGTGGGCGACCTCGAGCGTGCGTTCATCCAGTTCCAGATCCGGGGCGCGGGTGGCCGAAAGGAACCACTCGAACAGCGCAGGGACGGTTTCGGCGTCCGCGCCCTCGTCCTCCGCAGCTCCCGCGAAGGCGGTCTCGAGCTCCGACCAGCTGGCCTCCTGGTGGGCGTGCCGGGCGTAGAACCGGCGCACTGCCTGGTCGAAAGCCGCTTCGCCGAGGCTTCGGCGCAGGGTATGGAAGAGTTGGGCGCCGCGCTGGTAGCCGATGATCTCGTCGACCGTCCCCCGGTTGTGCCGGAACTCGCTGAGCGGGTAGTCAGCCGCATCGGGGAGCGCGGCCTGGCTGCGCAGCCAGTCTCCTCGCAGGCGCTGCGCTTGCTCGGTATCCCGCTGCGCGGCCTGGTGGTAATCGCCCATGTAGTAGGTCAGGGCCTCGTTCCAGTTCCCTTCGTCGTAGTCGGTGTAGACACCGCGGCCCCACCAGTTGTGGACGACTTCGTGGGGCAGCGAGGTCTCCGGGATGAAGGGCAGGGGGATGACCTGCTCGCCGAGGGCGGTGAATCCGGCAAAAGCCAGGCCCACGGGGTATGGTGCGGCGACCACCGAGTAGGTCTCGTGCGGTGGCGGGCCGATCCAGTCGCTGTATTCGTCCAGGTAGGCCCCGGTCTTCTCCAGGTAGAGGTCGTGGTGCTCCGCGAGGTGTTCAGGGAAGAACGTGTGGACGGTCCCGTGACGGACGGATCGGCTGCGTTGCTCCCATTCGCCGGCGAACAGGGTGATGCCACGCGCTGGCGCCGGATGGCGGAACTCGACGCGGCGCAGGCCGTCTGAAATGCGCTCATCGACGCGCGTTCCCTCGGCCACCACCTGGAGAGGTTCCGGCACAGTGACGTTCAGCCGGTAGCCCGTACGCCGTTCCGCCGGGCGGGGGTACCAGCCGGCCTCCGCGGCGAGCCAGGCGCCCTCGGGTCGCAGGTGGGCACCCCGGCTTTCCTCGCCGGGTTCGCCGGACCAGCGCAGCCGGGCTTCAGTGGCCTCCCCGGGGCGCAGGATGACCCCCCGTTGGCCCAGTTTCTCCGCGCTACCGGCGTCGAGCGCCACCTCGTCGATGCGGTATCCCGGCCCGACAGCCAGGGAGAATGGTCCCTCGTCCGGAAGTTGCAGAGTCAGGCGCCCCTCGAGCCGGCCATCGTCGGGGTGCAGGCGGACATCCATCTCGGCCTGTGGGTCATCGGGCCACGAGCTGGCAGCCGCCACCGGCAGGGTGGCGAGCAGGGCAGCGGCGAGGATGCGGGCGAGCCTGCACATGCGGGCATCATAGCGCACCCTGGCTGGGCGCGTCGTCCGTGCCGGCTGCCGACGACAAGCAGCGGTTGTCGATGGCAACTGCCTTTTTCGACCGCCCTCCTTAGCCTGCGACGATGGCATGTCATCCTGGATCTGAAGACGCGCGGGCCCAGTTCGCCGAACGACTCCGCCAAGCCCTCCACCGGTGTGGAGTCGGTCCGCGGGAGTATGCCCGGCTGGGTCGTATGGTCGGGGTATCCAAGCAGGCGGCGCGCGGCTGGCTCGAGGGCCAGAACTTCCCCACCCGGGAGCACATCGCCCTTCTCGCCCGGGCGCTGGGCGTGCGCCACGGCTGGCTGGAGTACGGCGAGGGGCCGATGCACCCCGGTGAGGTGCTGGCCGAGTCGGGTGGTGCCGAGTATTCGGCGTCCCGTTTCACTCTCGATGAGGGGGAGGTGCGCCTGATCTCGGTCTATCGTCGGCTCGACGTCACCTCGCGGGCCGCCGTGGACCAACTCATCAACGTCCTGAGCGATTGCTTCGGCTCCGACGAAGGGCCGCGTGGCGGAGACTCCTGAGCCGCCGGGTGCGTTGTGGGCCTACCCCCCTTCTGGTAAGGTTCCGCCATTCCGTTTCCCGGTTCACCCTTCCCTCGGCTGGCTCTGTCCATGACGCGTTATCTATTCATTACCGGTGGCGTGGTTTCCTCCCTGGGCAAGGGCATCTCGGCCGCCTCCCTGGGGACCATCCTCCAGGCGCGCGGCCTGAGCGTGACCCTGATCAAGCTCGACCCGTACATCAATGTCGACCCGGGGACGATGAGCCCTTTCCAGCACGGCGAGGTCTACGTCACTGACGACGGGGCCGAGACGGATCTGGATCTGGGTCACTACGAACGGTTCGTGCGTGCCCCGGTCAGTCGCCGCAACAACTTCACGACGGGCCGGATCTACGAGAGCGTGATCCGCAAGGAGCGCCGTGGGGACTACCTCGGTGGTACTGTGCAGGTCATCCCCCACGTCACCGATGAGATCAAGCGCTGCATCCAGGAGGGTGCCGACGATGTCGACGTCGCGCTGGTCGAGATCGGTGGGACGGTGGGCGATATCGAGTCGCTGCCCTTCCTCGAGGCGATCCGTCAGATGGGTACTGAGCTCGGGCGTGAGCGGTGCCTGTTCATGCATTTGACCCTGGTGCCGTTCATCGGCACCGCCGGGGAGATGAAGACCAAGCCGACGCAGCACTCGGTCAAGGAGCTGCGCTCGATCGGCATCCAGCCGGATATCCTGGTCTGCCGCGCGGCGCACCCGATCCCCGAGGAGGAGCGGCGCAAGATCGCCCTGTTCACCAACGTCGATCCGCGCGCGGTGATCGCGGCGCTGGATGTGCCGAACATCTATCAGATCCCCGAGGAGTTGCATCAGCAGGGGCTGGATCACATCGTCGCCGAGAAGTGGGGCTTGGAGCTGCCGCCGGCGAACCTGGGGGACTGGCACCGGGTCGTGGAAATCATGTCCAACCCGGAGGGCGAGGTGACGGTGGCCATGGTTGGCAAGTACGTCGACCTGACCGACGCCTACATGTCTCTCAACGAGGCTTTGCGTCACGCCGGTATCCAAGCCCGGCAGCGGGTGAATATCCGCTATGTCGACTCGGAGTCCCTGGAGCGCGAGGGGTGCGCGGCACTGGAGGGGGCGGACGCGATCCTAGTGCCGGGTGGCTTCGGGCAGCGTGGTATCGAGGGCAAGATCGAGGCCGTGCGCTATGCTCGGGAGCATCGGGTACCGTACCTCGGCATCTGTCTGGGCATGCAACTGGCAGTCATCGAGTATGCACGGCACCGGGCGGGGCTGGAGAACGCCCACAGCACCGAGTTCATCCGCCACCCGCACCATCCGGTGATCGGTCTGATCACCGAGTGGATGACCGACGACGGTGACCTCGAGCAGCGCGGTGAGGCCGACGACCTGGGCGGCACCATGCGCTTGGGCGGGCAGCCCTGTCGGCTTGGCGCCGGGAGCCTGATCAATCAGGTCTACGGCAAGGATCGGATTGTCGAGCGCCATCGCCACCGTTACGAATTCAACAACCACTACCGTGAGCGCCTGGCCGAAGCGGGCCTGAGCTTCTCGGGGTGGTCCCAGGACGGCCGGCTGGTCGAGGTCGTGGAGCTACCCGACCACCCCTGGTTCATCGGCTGTCAGTTCCATCCGGAATTCACCTCCACGCCCCGGGACGGGCATCCGCTGTTCGCCAGTTTCGTGCGGGCAGCGATGGCCCGTCGCGACGGTACTGCGCAGGCCCTGAATTATGAGCAGCATTGAGCTTTGCGGGTTCCGCGCCGGCCTCGAGCAGCCGCTGTTCCTGATCGCCGGCCCCTGCGTGATCGAGTCCGAGCAGCTGGCGCTGGACAGTGCCCACGAGCTGCGCGAACTCTGCCGCGAACTCGGCGTCCCGCTGATCTACAAGTCGTCCTTTGACAAGGCCAACCGCTCCTCGGCCCAGAGCTATCGCGGCCCCGGCATGGAGGCGGGGCTGCGGGTACTTGAGCGGGTGCGCGGCGAGCTTGGGGTGCCGGTGATCACCGACGTCCACGAGGACACCCCGCTCGACGAGGTCGCCTCCGTGGTCGATGCCCTCCAGACCCCGGCCTTTCTCTGTCGCCAGACCAACTTCATCCAGCGGGTGGCCGCCTGCGGGCTCCCGGTCAACCTGAAGAAAGGGCAGTTCCTCGCCCCCTGGGATATGGCTCACGTCGTCGACAAGGCGCGCGCCACCGGCAATCGGCAGATTCTGGTCTGCGAGCGCGGGGTATCGTTCGGCTACAACAACCTGATCTCCGACATGCGGGCGCTGGCCGTGATGCGTGACACCGAGGCGCCGGTGGTCTTCGACGCCACGCATTCGGTGCAGTTGCCCGGTGGCCAGGGTCACGCCTCGGGCGGCCAGCGGGAGTTCGTTCCCGTGCTCGCGCGGGCCGCGGTGGCTGCCGGCGTGTCGGGGCTGTTCATGGAAACCCATCCGGATCCCGAACGCGCGCTGTCCGACGGCCCGAATGCGTGGCCACTGGAGCGGATGCGCGAACTCCTTGAGACGCTGATCGCCTTGGATCGCGTGGTCAAGGAGCGGGGATTCGCCGAGCAATGAAGGAGCGACTGAATCATGGCGAACATCGAGCGTGTCATCGGCCGCGAGGTACTGGACTCCCGCGGCAACCCCACCGTCGAGGCGGATGTCTGGCTGGATGACGGCAGCTTCGGCCGCGCCGCGGTCCCCTCCGGGGCCTCGACCGGCAGCCGTGAGGCGGTGGAGCTGCGTGACGGCGGAGCGCGCTACAACGGCAAGGGGGTGCGCACCGCGGTGGAGCATGTCAATACCACCATCCGCGAGGCGCTGCAGGGCGTCAGTGCTGACGATCAGGCCGCCCTGGACCGGCAGCTGATCGAGCTTGACGGCAACCCCAACAAGGACCGCCTCGGTGCCAACGCCATCCTCGCCGTGTCCATGGCCGTGGCCCAGGCGGCGGCGCGCAGCCGCGGACTGCCCCTTTACCGCCACCTCCAGCAGGAGGGCTCCTCGGCTCAGTTGCCGGCACCGATGATGAATATCCTCAACGGCGGTGAGCACGCCGACAACAGCGTGGACATCCAGGAGTTCATGATCATGCCCCTCGGGTTCGATCGGTTCTCCGAGGCCCTGCGCTGTGGCGCCGAGATCTTCCACGCCCTGAAGAAGGTCCTCAACGAGCGCGGACTCTCCACGGCCGTCGGCGACGAAGGTGGCTTCGCCCCGGATCTGCCCTCCAACGAGGCGGCGCTGGAGGCCATCATCGAGGCCGTGGAGCGCGCCGGCTATCAGCCTGGTGAGCAGGTGGCCCTGGCTCTCGACGTGGCGAGCTCCGAGCTCCACAGCAACGGCCGCTATCGACTCGCCTCCGAGGGTCGTGACTTCGATGCGGCCTCTTTTGCCGACTACCTGGCGCAGCTCGTCGACCGGTATCCGATCGTCTCCATCGAGGACGGCATGGATGAGTCCGACTGGGACGGCTGGAAGATCCTAACCGAGCGCCTCGGGGACCGGGTGCAGCTGGTGGGCGACGACCTGTTCGTCACCAATCCGCAGATCCTGCGCCAGGGGATCGATCGCGGCATCGCCAACTCGATCCTGATCAAGCTCAATCAGATCGGTACGGTGACCGAGACGCTGGAGGCGATCCGCATGGCCGACGAGGCCGGCTACACTTCGGTGGTTTCCCACCGTTCGGGCGAGACCGAGGATGTGGCGATTGCCGATCTGGCCGTGGCGACGCGGGCGACCCAGATCAAGACCGGTTCGCTGTGCCGCTCGGATCGGGTGGCCAAGTACAACCAGCTGCTGCGCATCGAGCAGGAGCTTGGCGACGATGCCCGTTACGCGGGTCGCGACGCGCTCCGCCCCGAGCAGGGGTAGGCCGGTGACCACCGCGTGGGGCCGTCGCGGGAGGGCGCCATGCGTTGGGTGAACGGGTTGCTCGGCGTGCTGCTGATCCTGCTGCAGGGCCAGCTCTGGTTCGGGCAGGCCAGCATCCCCGGCCTGCTTGAGCTGCGCAGCGCAGTCGCCGCGCAGCAGGCGGAGAACGAGCGGGCCGAGGCGCGCAACGAGGCCCTGGCAGCCGAGGTGGAAAACCTCAAGGAGAGCACGGAGGCCCTCGAGGAGCGGGCACGCTATGAGCTCGGCATGATCCGTCAGGATGAGGTCTTCTACCAGGTCGTGGAGGAGTGATGGCGCGCTACTGGGCGGTGATACCGGCGGCGGGTGTCGGTCGGCGTATGGGGGGCGGGGATGGCCCCAAGCAGTACCGTTCGCTGTTGGGTCGGCCCGTTATCGGCTGGGCCCTGGAGCGCCTGCTCGGGCACCCAAAGGTAGCCGGGGCTGTCGTGGCGCTGGCTGCCGACGACGGCTACTGGAATGCCCTGGGCCTGGCCGACGAGCTGCCGGACAAGCCCGTGCACCGTGTTGATGGAGGCGCCGAGCGGCGCGATTCGGTGCGGGCGGCCCTGGATTACCTAAGCGGGATCGCCGGGCCGGAGGACCGCGTGCTGGTCCACGATGCCGTGCGTCCTTGTCTCAGCGCGGCGGAGCTGGACCGGCTGATCGAGGAGGGTGGCCCGGCCGCCGATGGGGCGCTGCTGGCGACCCCCGTGCGCGATACCCTCAAGCGTGCCGCCGCGGGGTGCGTGGATGCCACCGTCTCTCGGGACGGGCTATGGCAGGCGCAGACGCCGCAGCTTTTCCCGCTGGAGCGTCTTTCCGCGGCACTGGATGCGGCCCTTGCGGCCGGTGTCGCCGTCACCGACGAGGCGCAGGCTGTGGAGTGGCACGGCGGTCACCCGCGTCTGGTGACCGGCGAGGCCGGCAATCTGAAGATCACTCACCAGGCTGACCTGGATCTGGCTGCCGCCGTGCTCGCGGCGCAGCGGGCGGCCACAGAGAGGGAGCGAACGGCGTGATTCGTGTCGGGCAGGGTTTTGATGTTCATCGCTTCGGCGGCAAGGGCGAGGGGTTTCGGCTGGGCGGGGTGGCCATTCCGTACCACAAGCGGCTGGAGGCCCACTCGGACGGCGATGTGCTCTTGCACGCGGTCACCGATGCCCTGCTCGGAGCGTGTGGACTGGGGGATATCGGCCGCCACTTTCCGGACGACGACCCGCGCTGGCGGGATGCGGACAGCACCGGGCTGCTGGCATCGACGCTGCGGTTGGCCGCGGAGGCTGGATGGGTGCCGGTGAACGTTGATGGCACCGTGATTGCCCAGGCCCCCAAGTTGGCCCCCTACATCGATGCCATGCGGCAGGCCACGGCGGATGCCATGGAGCTGGCGCCCGGGGCGGTCAACGTCAAGGCGACCACCAGCGAGCGGCTCGGTTTCACCGGGCGTGGCGAGGGGGTCGCCGCGATGGCCGTTGTCCTGGTGGAATCGGCCCCGGGGCGGGGTTGATCCGGGCCTTCGGCGGTCCCCTGGGTACGGCGCGACTGCGCGCCTGTCCCGAGGACTTCCGGGTGGATGAAATCCTCCCGTTCCGGCCTTCCGGCGGTGGAGAGCACTGCCTGCTCCAGATTCGCAAGAGGGGCTGGACCACCGAGGCGGTCGCCCGGCTGCTGGCATCCCAGGCCGGCGTGGCGCGGGGTGCGGTGAGCTTCGCCGGCCTCAAGGACCGGCACGCGGTCACCACGCAGTGGTTCTCCGTTCACGCGCCGAAGCCATGCCCGGCCCTCGCGCCGGGCTGCCTGGACGACGGCCTGGAGGTCGTCAGCGCCACACGCAATGCCCGCAAGCTGCGGCGCGGAGCGCTCAGCGGCAACCGCTTCAGCCTGCTTATGCGCAACGTGTCCGCGCCGCGCCGGGCGGTGGAGCGGCGGTTGCTGGCCATTGCCCGGTGCGGGGTGCCCAATTATTTCGGCCCGCAGCGGTTCGGGCGCGGGGGCCGCAATCTGCAGCAGGCCCGTGCCTGGCTGCTCGATGGCGAGCCGGTGCGGGGGCGCACCGTGCGGGGGCTGTTGATCTCCGCGGTGCGCTCGGACCTGTTCAATCGTGTGCTGGCGCGGCGAGTGGCGGCGGGTAGCTGGGATGTCGTGCGGCCCGGAGAGCGAGCAGCCCTCGATGGCACCGGCAGTCACTTCCCCGTGGAGGTGCTTGACGCCGCGCTGCGTCGCCGCGTTGTCCAGGGTGATGTCCACCCCACTGGGCCGTTGCCGGGGGTCGAGGGCGACGGGCCGAGAGGCGAGGTGGCCACCCTCGAGTCCGAGGTCCTGTCCGAAGAGCCAGAGCTGCTCGGCGCGCTCGCCCAGCGGGGCGTTCGCGCCGACCGGCGGCCGCTGCGCCTGATGCCTCGGCGGCTGGCCTGGCACTGGCCCGCGCCGGATACCCTCTCGCTTGAGTTCACCCTGACCGCCGGGGCTTACGCCACCACAGTGGTCGCTGAGATCCTCGATACCGCGGAGGAGTGAGGCCCGCGTCCCCGGCGGCCGGGGACGCGGCTCCTAGCCCCGGTTGCGCAGCAGCACGTAGACGGCTCCGGTGCCGCCATCGCTCTCCGGGGCCGAGGCAAAGGCCAGAACGTCGTCGCGGCGCCTCAGCCATTGATCCACCGAAACCTTGAGCACCGGTTGCGGCTGTCGCGAGCCGCGTCCCTTGCCGTGGATGATACGCACGCAACGCAAACCGCGATCAGCGGCGCTCGCTAGGAAGAGCACCAGCTCACGGTAGGCCTCGCGCCGGGTTAGCCCGTGCAGATCCAGCTGGGCCGCCGGCGGGTAGTGCCCCCGGCGTAACTGTCGGATCACGCGTCGCTGGACCCCGGCGCGGTAGTAGAGCAGTTCCTCGCCGGTCTCGACCTCCGCCGGGTCGGGCGGGGGATCGAGCAGGCTCTCGACAACCCGGCGTTCGTCGGCTTCACGCTGGGCAGGGCGGGGCGGCGGGGGAGGCGGTCGCGTATCGGCCCGGTCGTTTTCGTAACGGCGCACGCCGGCCATGGCCCGGCGGAACACGGCCGCCTCGTCCGCCGGGTCGCGGGAGTCGCCGCTGTCGTCTTGCCCGTTGCTCATGCCCAACCCCACGGTGGTGCTCCCCGACACGTTATACTGCCAATCTTGGCGGCAACTGTGTGTTCGAGGCTGCGCCTGCAGGAGCGAGATGTACATTCTGATCAGCAACGATGATGGTTACCAGGCCGAGGGGATCCTGACCCTGGCCGAACGGCTCGGCACCGTGGCGCGGGTGACCGTGATGGCGCCCGAACGGGACCGCAGCGGAGCCAGCAATTCGCTGACGCTTGAGGACCCCATCCGGGTCAATCAGATCGAGCCCCACCGTTACCGGGTCCAGGGAACACCGACCGACTGTGTGCACCTGGCGCTCACCGGGCTGCTGGAGGAGGATCCGGACATGGTCTTCTCCGGCATCAATGCCGGTGCCAATCTGGGCGACGACGTGCTCTACAGCGGCACGGTGGCGGCCGCCATGGAAGGGCGCTACCTGGGGCTGCCGGCGGTGGCCATCTCCCTGGCCGGGACCTGGGCGCCGGTCCACTACGACACGGCGGCGCGGGTGGCCGTCAAGCTGCTCGAGCAGATCCAGGATGATCCGCTGCCGCCGGATAGCATCCTCAACGTCAACGTGCCGGATCTGCCCTGGGATGAGATCCAGGGCTTCCACGCCACTCGGCTCGGCTGCCGCCACCGGGCCGAGCCGGTGATCAAGCAGCACGATCCGCGCGGTCGCACCATCTACTGGGTGGGGCCACCGGGCTCGGAACAGGACGCCGGCCCGGGGACCGACTTCTACGCGGTGCGCAACGGCTTCGTCTCGGTGACGCCGATTCAGGTCGACCTGACCCGGCACCAGGGGCTGGAGCAGGTCCGCGGCTGGCTGGACGGGGTGACCTGGTGATGCGCGAGCGGAATGCAACCGGTATCGGCATGACGTCTCAGCGGACCCGGGACCGGCTGGTGGAAGCGCTGGCCGCCCAGGGGATCCACGATGAACGGGTGCTGGCGGCGCTGCGCGAGGTACCCCGCCACCTCTTCGTGGACGAGGCCCTGGAGAGCCGCGCCTACGAAAACACCCCGCTGCCCATCGGCGAGGGGCAAACCATCTCCCAGCCCTGGGTGGTGGCGCGGATGACGGAACTGCTGCTCGAACAAGGGGTGCCGGAGCGCGTGCTGGAGGTGGGGACCGGCTCGGGGTACCAGGCGGCGGTACTGGCCCGGCTCGTGCCTCGGGTCTACAGCGTCGAGCGTATCGGCTCGCTGTTGCGCAAGGCCCGCGAGCGGCTGCACACCGCCCGCCTGTTCAACTGCCAGCTCCGCCACGGGGACGGCTACGAGGGCTGGCCCGAGTACGCCCCCTACGACGGCATCATCGTGACCGCGGCGCCGGAGGCGCTACCGGAGGCGCTGCTTGAGCAGCTTGCCGACGGGGGACGTCTGGTGGCGCCGATTGGCGGGGCCGGTTACCAGGAGCTGCTGGTGGTGGATCGTCGTGGCGACGAGTACGAGCAGCGTCGGGCGGCCGGGGTCTCTTTCGTGCCGATGCTTGAGGGGCGGATCTGAGTGCGACTGTTCGGACCGCTGTACAGCTGGACGGTACGGTGGGCGGGTCACCGCCGGGCCCCCTGGGCCCTGGGTGGGCTCAGCGTCGCCGAGTCGTCGGTGTTTCCGATCCCGCCGGATGTCTTGCTCGCGCCGATGTCCCTGGCGCGGCCGAACCGGGCGGCGGCCTTCGCCCTGATCGCCACGGTGGGGTCCGTGCTCGGTGGATTGATCGGCTACGCCCTGGGCCACTTCGCCCTCTATCTGGTTGAGCCCTGGATCGCGGCTGCCGACTACGAGCAGGCCTATCGGACGGCGGTGGACTGGTTCCAGGATTGGGGCTTCTGGGTGGTGCTGGTGGCGGGCTTCTCGCCGATCCCCTACAAGGTCTTTACCGTGGCGGCCGGTGCCACCGGGGTTGCCCTGGTTCCGTTTGTGGTCGCGTCGCTGCTCGGGCGTGGGGCACGGTTCTTCCTGGTAGCGGGGCTGGTAGCCTGGGGAGGAGCCCGGCTTGAGCCCTGGCTCCTGCGCCACGTCGAGCGGATCGGCTGGATCAGTGTCGTCCTGCTGCTGCTCGGAATGCTGTGGGTCAAATACGGATAGCCGTCCCATGGTGGGCAACCCGTCGCGAGCGCTGGCCTGGGCACTGATCTTCCTGCTGATGCCCGGGTGCGCGACGCTCTGGGACGGGGACTGGGAAGAGGACGGACACCGTCGTATCTATCTCTACGAGGTGCAGCCAGGCGATACGCTCGGCCGCATCGCCTGGCGGCACGGGCTGCGGGTCGAGCAGCTGCAGCGCTGGAACGAGCTGGCCAACCCGGACGAGATCCAGGCCGGGGCCTACCTGGTGCTCAATCCGCCCAGCGACGAGGGTGCTGCGGGAGGGCACGCAGCGGATACGGCCCCGGGGCAGACCGAGGATACGACCCGGGAGCCGCCCCCGCCGCCGGACGATGCGCCGGACTACGAACTCGGCTGGGTCTGGCCGGCCGACGGTGAAGTGCGGCGCTCCTACGCCACCGACAGCGGTGGCAAGAGTGGCATCCAGATCGGCGGTTCGGAGGGGGACACGGTGCGCGCCGCGGCCGATGGTGAAGTGGTCTACAGTGGCAGCGGTCTGCGTGGTTACGGCAACCTGGTCATCGTCATGCACGATGACCGCTTCTTGTCGGCCTATGGCTACAACCGAGCCCTGAACGTGGCGGAGGGCGAGCGGGTCAGCGGCGGCGACCCCATCGCCGAGATGGGGCGAGCCCCTGGGGCTGATGAGGCCAGCCTGCACTTCGAGATCCGCATCGACGGAGAGGTGGTCGACCCGGAGGATTACCTGCCTGCGCGCGATTTGTGAAAAGGGGTTAACGGTTCACACTTTTCTTGTTGCGCTGGCGATGGTTTGGTAATAACTTAACCATAGGCCGAGTTGATTCCGTTTCAAATAACGATCATCAAAACAAGGGGTTAGGTCTCCTCGGCAAAGGGTTCTTGGGGGCGGTGCGCTAGCACCGGGAGTTGACAAGGAGCCGATCCCCCGTCGGCTGCCCAAGGAGCCGGACTTGGAAGCCCGGCGAGCGGTTCTGCAGAGACCACTGGGAGGTCCGCGATGACCCTCGATACCGCGGTTGGCAGCGTATACCCGTACGCTGATTCGGAGACGGAGCAGGATACCCCGATGACGGAAGACCCCATGGAGCTGATGCAGCCCGGGGGCATGGATGGGGCCAGCGAGCCCGAGCCGGAACGCCGGCCTCGCAGCAGGAATCGATCCAGTGCCGAGTGCCGGACGGCGCTGGACGCCACGCAGCTTTACCTCAACGAGATCGGGCACGCCTCTTTGCTTACCGCCGAGGAAGAGGTCACGTTGGCGCGTCGAGTCCAGCAGGGCGACGCGGCGGCCCGGGCTCGCATGATCGAGAGCAATCTCCGTCTGGTGGTCAAGATCGCCCGGCGCTATATGAACCGCGGGCTCGCCTTCCTCGACCTCATTGAAGAGGGCAACCTGGGGCTGATCCGTGCCGTGGAGAAGTTCGACCCCGAGCGCGGGTTCCGGTTTTCCACCTACGCCACCTGGTGGATCCGGCAGACCATCGAGCGCGGCATCATGAATCAGACCCGCACCATCCGGTTGCCGATCCACGTCATCAAGGAGATCAACCAGTACCTGCGCACCCAGCGGCGGCTGACGCAGACACTGGATCACGAGCCTACGGTCGACGAGATCGCCGAGGCCATGGGCCGCTCAGCGGAGGACGTCCGGCGGATGCGCGGCCTCAACGAGGGGACCACCTCGGTGGATGTCCCCATCGGCAAGGACTCCGACCGGGTGCTGCTCGATGCCATCCCCGACGAGACGCAGAGCGTGCCGGACAGCGCGCTGGAAGATGGCGAGGTTATGCAGCACCTGGAGGACTGGCTCTCGGTCCTCACCGACAAGCAGCGCGCCGTGCTGGAGCGGCGTTTCGGGCTCAACGGACACGAACGCTACACCCTTGAGCAGGTGGGCGCGCAGGTCGGGGTGACGCGCGAGCGGGTCCGTCAGATCCAGATCGATGCCCTGCGGCGCCTGCGTGAACTCATGGAGCGGGATGGCTACTCCCAGGAGGCGGTCTTCGGCTAGCGCGTCAGGCAATCGAGCTGGGACGCGAGGCGTTCTCCTACGGAAAAGGGTCAGGGATTTGATAAGCTGACCTGGCACCCGTAGGAGGCGCCATGGCGAAGAAACTCCACATCCTGGTCGTGGACGACGCGACCTTTACCCGGGATCTGGTGAAAAAGGGGGTCAAGCTCGGCTACCCTGGGTTCGTCGTACACGAGGCCGCCAATGGACGGCAGGCGCAGGCGAAGCTGACCACGGGCGGCTTTGATCTGGTGCTGTGTGACTGGGAGATGCCCGAGGTGAGTGGCCTCGAGGTTCTCGAATGGATGCGCGCCGACGAGAACCTGGCCGAGGTGCCCTTCGTGATGATCACCAGCCGCGGGGACCGGGAGCACGTGGTCCAGGCGGTGGAGCGTGGCGCCACCAACTACATCGTCAAGCCGTTTACCAACGAAAAGCTCTACGAAGTCGTCACCCGTGCACTGACCAAGTCGCTGGGTGTCTCCGCCAAGGCGTTGAAAAAGCTCGGCGGGGGCGAGACCCAGGTGCAGGGCGGCGACTCGGCGGCGGTGCTCGCCGGGGGGCTTTCCGGGGATCTGAATATCGCTGAACGGCTGGAGACCGGTGCCGGCGGTAGCGGCGCCCGCAAGGAACGTGCGGTGCCCCGCGACAAGGTCATCGCCCAAGTGCGCCATTCAGGCGGGACGATCGGCTGCCTGGTCAAGGAGATCGATTTCAACCAGGTCGTGGTGGTCTTCAAGCGCCCCGAGCGCATGCCGACCCTGCTCGAGCAGGCCACCTTCGATTTCACCACCGAGGAGGACGGGCGGACATCCCGGATGAACGCCTACATCCACGCCCTGCAGGCGGGCGAGAAGCGTCAGGACACCGACATCCTGCGCATGACCCTGCGCTTTGTGGATGACGATCCCGAAAAGCAGGATCACCTCGGATACTATTTCAATGTCATTGACGGCTGAGAGCCGCGTTGTATTCGCGAAGCAGTCCGGAGCCGACCATGTCGACGGAAACCGTGCAGCCAGAGATCCAGAGCAGCGCCCCCGATGAGGGCGTGATCCCGGACCCGACGGAGATGGACTCGCGGGCCGCCGAGGCCGCGACCTTCCTCAAGGCCCTGGCCAACGAGCGGAGGTTGATGATCCTCTGCCATCTGGTCGCCGGCGAGCGCTCCGTCGGGGAGCTGGAACAGCTCCTGAAGATGCGCCAGCCGGCGCTATCCCAGCAGCTGGCGCGCCTGCGCGAGGAGGGGATCGTGGCCACCCGGCGCGAGTCGCGAACCATCTACTACCGCCTGGCCAGCCCCGAGACCGAGGCGTTGCTCGAGCGCCTCTACGAACTCTTCTGCCAGCAGTCGTAGAGCACCCCGCAGCCGCCGGCATGGGCCGCCGCGGTTGCGGGGCGGGCCACGCCGGCGAGTGCACGGGAGGGTTCAGAAGCGATAGCGCACCCGGGCGTAGAGGTTGGAATCCCGCTCGAACTGGCCGTAGAAGGTGTGCTCGTTATCGCCACCGAACAGATTCCCGCCCACGGAGTAGGTGAGCGCGTCGGAGGCGCGGTAGCGCACGGACGGACGCAGGTAGTAATCGGCGTCGTCCGGTGAATAGAAGGCGAACAGCGACCAGGTCAGGTTGTCCCGCCACATGCTGTAGGTCAGCCGCGTGGTGACCACCTGGCGGTACTCTTCGGGCAGACGATCAATGTCTCGGTTTTGGTCCTTCCAGGCCGATTCGAGGTCGTCGTGGTCCTGCAGCCACTCCAGGTAGTACTGCAGGCCTACGTCCAGATTGGTGACCGCCTCCCACGTGTAGCCGAGCAGCAGGCGCGCCTCCGAGTTGGGCACGTCGCCGCTGCGCTCCCCGTCGCGGTTGTCCACCGAGTCGTAGTAACCGACCTCGGCGTTGGCGATGCCCGGCCCGATCCGGTCGCGGATGCTGGCGCCGTAGGCGTTGAGCCGGGCGTGGGTGAAACGGTCATTGAGCCGCTGCTCCGGCTGCGGGAAGAAGCCGCGGTAGAAGTACCCGGCCAGCTCGGTGCTGCCGATGCGGTGGGTCAGCCGTGCCGCCAGCTCGCCGTCGTCGGGGAACGTGTCTGGGTCGTCCGCGGCGGGGGATGTTGCCGTTCTCTCGCCGTCTAACGGATTGAAGAAGCTCAGCCGCTCCCCGTCGGGGTAGTCGTCGGGCTCGAAGACCGGGGTCCAGACCAGGTCGAGGGTCACGTTGTCGCCGTACCAGGTGCCGCGTACCGCGTCGGACGGACCCTGCAGATAGTCTTCGTCGCGGCCGGTGAGAAACGAGTTGAAATCCTTGGGGAAGAGGTCGTTGATGAAGAGCAGGTCGCCGGTGCCCCAGGCCAGCACCTGGCGGCCGACGCGCATGTCCAGTCGCTGCCCAAGCGGGAAGGCCACCCGGGCCTCGCGCAGTTCCCCGCGTACCTCCTCGGTGACCTGATCGGCAACGGCGTCGCCGCGGACGCGGAGATCGAAGCGGCGCCAGTCGCCCCGTGCCTCCAGGCGCAGGCGGGCCTCGGCCAGGTTGTAGTCCTTGTCGAGGAGGCGGTTGTCCCGGAGGTGGTGACCGCCGGCGAGCTCCACGAAACCGTCCACTTCAAAGGGCAGCCACTGCTCCTCCTCCTCCTCCCAGGGGTCATCGGCCCACGGGTCGTCGTCCCAGTCGGCGAGGGCCGGTGTGCCGGTCCCGGCCGCCAGGGCCAGGCCGGCCAGCCAGCCGGGCAGGGCGTGGCGTCGGCGGAGACGGACGCTTCTCGCGTGTGCCGGGCTCATCCTCGCTCACCTCCTCAGCCAGTCGCGGGGCGGGTTGCGCAGGCTGCGTTGGGTGAAGACGCTCTCCGGCAGGCCCAGGTCGTACTCCTGGCCGCGGAACTGGACCTCGGTGTGGCCCCCCATGCGCTCGTCCTCGACGCGCATGCGCATCGGTGTCGGGTAGCCGTCGATCTCTTCCACATCGGAGCTCTCGATGCGCCGGTAAACGGTGCCATCGTCGTCCTTGTACTCCGTGGTCAGTGGCAGGTAGGTCTCGCGGTCGATCCACGTGGTGTAGGCCGCGAACTCCACATTCCCGCCATCCCGCGGGGTAGAGCGCACCTTGTAATGGTCGTCGGTGACCTCCACCAGCTCGTGGTCGTCGTCCTCCAGGTGGCGGCCGGAGACGTCCTCGTAGAAGACGTGGGAGCCGACGAAGCTGGTCCGCTTGTCGCCCGGAGCGATGCGCCGCTCCAGGTCCTGATCCGGGAGGTAGAGCCAGCGGTCGTCATCACCGCCGGGGTGTTTCTCCACCAGGAAGACGACGCCGCGGAACTCCGACGGCCGACTGAAGACCACCAGGTACTGCTGATCGCCGCCGTCCTCGACATCCCGGCGCAGGATGGTGAACTGCCGGGTCTGGGTGCGGTCGCGTTCGTCGACGATGCGCATGCGCGCCTCGGACCGGCCGTCCTCGCCGGCGTAGTAGGCGGCGAGGTTGGCCCGCTCGACGATGTCCCCCACCTCCGGCGTCTCCGCGGCTAGGGTGGCGACCCCGGGGAAGGCGAGCAGCAGGGTCGTGAGCAGCGCGTTCCGCCCGCGCCGGCGCGGGTTGCCTGCCGGGACGGAGTCCTTGGGGCTGTGCAGGGTTCGGTCCATGGCTTACACCTCCTGTTGCGGTTGCGCCGGTTGCCGGGCGTGGGGGAAGAAGAGGCCGGGGGCGAAGCTGATGATCGCCGGCAGCGCCAGCAGGGTCACCAGCGCCGAGGCGGCCATGATGCTGGCCAGGAAGGTGCCGACGGTGATGTACGGCACCAGCGGGGCGGCGAGCAGGGGCAGGAAGCCCACGGCGATGACGATGGTGTTGCGGGTGATGGCGCAGGCTGGCTCGCGGAAGACCTGGGTCAGGGCGCTGCGCCACTCGCCGGTCTGCTCCAGGGCCATGCGCAGGCGCTGGATGAAGTGGATGGCGAAGTCCACCGACAACCCGATAGACAGCGACGAGAGCACCGCCACGGGCATGTCGTAGTCCTTGCCCACCAGCCCCATGACCCCGTAGATGAAGGCGATGGTGACCGTCAGCGGGAGCATCGCCAGCAGGCCCAGTGTCAGGGAGCGGAATAGGGCGATCATCATCACCAGCACCACCGCGAAGGCGGAGAGCAGGGCGAAGAGCATCCCCTCGACCATCTCGCCCTGCCAGACCAGATTGATGTAGGTGGCGCCGGCCCAGTCTAGCTCGACGCCTTCCGGCGGCGGCTGGTCGGCGACGAAACGGTCCACGGCCTCGAGCACCCGGGCCATGTCCTGGTTGTCGCCGCTGGGCAGTTGGAGCCAGACGTTGGCCTCGGTGTAGTCCGGGGTCACGAAGCGCCACAGGTCGTGGGGGCGGTGGGAGCCCTGGAAGCTCAGGATCGCCTGGGAGACGCCGCCGGAGGTCCCGGGCAGGCGGTAGTCCTCCGGCTCGCCGCTGATCAGCTCCCGGTTGACGGTACGGACCAGATCGGCCAGCGAGTTCGCCTTGCCGACCACGCCGGCCCCCACGAGGTGCTCCTGCAGATCGACGATCCAGCCCAGGTGCTCCGGGTTCTGGAAGGCACGGGTCTCGGTCCGGGCCGCCTCGACGGCGTCGAGCAGGTCCTCCCAGTGCTCGGCCTCGTCGCGATCCACCTCGAAGAGCAGGTCATCGATCTCGGTGGCCAGTGCCTCCATGCGGTCGCCGATCGGGCCCTCGTCGGTCGTCTCGGCCTGCAGCCGCTCCCAGCGCTCCGCCAGGTCGTATCCCTCGGCTTCGGCCGCCTCGAGGATCGCCTGCGCCTCGGCATCGAGCCGCTCGGCGACCTCCTCGAGGCCGGTCTGGCGCAGCCGGATGTACGCCTCGTAGGTCCCGGCGAATCGGTCATTGAGGACCTCGTCGGCGACACGGATATCGTGGTTGGCCTTGAACCAGCGGGTTGGATTGTCGTTGATCTGGATCTGGGTGATGCCGAAGACCGCGATGGCCACCAAGCCCACCAGTGCGCCGACGATCCAAGCCCGGCCGCGCACGGCCAGGCGGCCGGTGGCGTCGAGCACCGCGCACATGGGGGATCCTTCCGTGTCGTTTTGCTGGCGCCGGACCCGCTCGGCCATGCGGTCCAAGTTCTTGCGCGAGAGGCTACCGACATAGGCCGGGATGAAGGTGAGAGTCAGCACCAGGGCGAGCAGCACACCGAAGCTGATGAAGCCGCCGAAGACCTGCACCGGCGGGATCGGCGTGAACATCAGCGAGGCGAAGCCGACGCCGGTGGTCAGGGCGGTGAACAGCACCGGCTTGTAGAGTCGCTCCATGACGCCGGCCATCACCGCACGGGGGTCATCGCCGGGTCGGTAGCGGTCGGCGAAGTTCGACAGCACGTGGATGGAGGCGACCACGGCGATGGGCATGAGGAAGATGGGGATCATCGAGCTCATGATGTGCACCGTGAACCCGGTGCCGATGAGCAGCCCCATGGTGGCGATGACCGTGGTCAGGGCCAGGAGCATGGGGGCGATGACCAGCGGGATGTTGCGGAAGAAGAAGAGCATCACCAGGAAGATGATCAGCCCGGCCAGCGGTGCCGAGACGGCCATCTGCTGGAACATCTCCACGCCGAAGGTGTCCTGGGCGACGGGCTGGCCGGTAATGTGGAGTTCGTCCTCGACGCCGATCGCCTCGGCCGCGGCGCGGATCTCGCCGGCGATGCGGTGGCTGTGATCCTTGCTCTCGATGGGCACGAATATGCCCGCCGCGGTGCCGTCCTCGGAGGCGAGCGTGCCCTGGTACATGGGCAGCCGCTCCACGGCGGCGCGGATGCGGTCGGCCTCCTCCTGGCTCTCCGGTGGCGCCGGGATCAGCCAGTCGTAGTCGATGGTCCCCGGTGCCGCCTGCTCGACATTGTCCACGGCGGCCATGGAGAGCAGATCACGCCGGACGACGCCGTCGATCTGCTCGATAGCCCGGGTGAGCTGGTAGTGGGCGGCGAGGGAGTCTGGGTTGAAGACACCCTCGGGGTGGTCGTCGTTGACCTGGCCGACGACGATCATGTCGTGAAGGTTGAACTGCTCCTGGACCTGGTCGTGGAGCACGCGGTCGGCCTGATCTGCCGGGAGCATGTTCTCGGGGTCGGTATCGATCTGGATGCGCGGGATCAGGGCGCCCAGGGTGACCACCAGCAGAGCCATCGCCGCGAAGATCCATCGCCGGTGGTCGACGCACCAGCGTGCCAGCCTCTCGCCCATCGGGAACTCCCTTTTCGATCTGCTCGCATTCAAGCGCCATAATATGAGAGTATACGCATATTAGAGTTCACGCATCAATGAGGCCCTGCGTCGGGCCGGCGCACTGCGAAAAGCGAGGTCATGGGCATGGCACATTCGGAACCGGACGCGGAGACCCTGGCGTTCATTGCGGCTCAGTTCCGGGCTCTGGGCGAGCCGCTGCGCTTGCAGCTGCTCCACGCCCTGCGCGACGGCGAGAAGAGCGTCGGCGAGCTGGTGGCGCTGACCGGCTCGTCGCAGCCGAACATCTCCCGGCATCTGGCCGTGCTGCGCCAGCACGGGCTGGTTCGACGGCGCAGCTGCGGTACGTTGGCCTACTTCGCGATTGCCGCCCCGCACGTGTTCGATCTGTGTGATGCCGTCTGCGGCGTCGATGGCCGCATGCGCTCGGCGACCCCGCAGGGGCCGTCCGGCGCGACCTGACCGCAGCGGGCCTGTCCGGTGGACCGCGCTTACCTGTTAGACTGAGCCGCCATCGACGGGTCGACAGAAGGCGAACAACATGGCCGCAGGAAAGGAGGGCGTGCCGCGTTTCGAGCCCGCCCAGGCGGTACGCATCCTGGCGTGGATGCGCATCACCGCCACCACAGGGCAGATGATCACCGTCCTCTTCGTCCACTTCGGACTGGGCCTGACCCTGCCGCTGGTGCCCCTGCTGCTGACCATCACCGTTCTGGCGTCGTGGAACGTCTTCGCTTTCTGGCGTCTGCGCAACACCCCCGAGCAGATCTCCCAGTCGGAGGTCGTGTTCAACGTCCTCATCGATGTCGTGGCACTGACGGTGCTGCTCGGGCTCACCGGGGGGCCCTCGAACCCGTTCGTCTCCCTCTACCTCGTCCCGGTTGCGCTGTCCGCCGTCGCCATGCCGGCCAATCTGGCGCTGGTGGTGGCGATCCTCTGCGTCGTGCTCTACGGCCTGCTGCTGGCGGTCTATCTGCCCATGGACGGGCCCCACCCGATCATCGGCGGGGATTTCAACCTGCACATGATCGGCATGTGGGTGAACTTCGTGATCTCTGCATGGATGATCACGGTGTTCGTCCGTTTCATGTCTTCGGTGCTGCGCCGCCAGGACTGGCGCCTCTCCAGGGCCCGGGAGCATACCCTGCGCAACGAGCAGATCGTGGCCCTTGGCACGGTGGCCGCCGGGGCCGCCCATCAGCTGGGCACGCCGTTGTCGACGATGTCCATGGTCGTCGACGAGTTGCGCCAGGAACGCCGGGACGATACCGAGCTGCAGCAGGATCTCGAGCTGCTGCATTCGCAGCTTGCGGTGTGCAAGGAAACGCTGGAAGATCTGAAGGACGCGGGCGCAGCCGGAAGCGATCAGGGCGGGCGCACGGTCTCTCTGCAGCGGCATGTGGCGCGTATCGTGGATACTTGGCGCCTGATGCACCCGAAGATCGAGCCGAGCGTGACGTACCAGGAGCCTTTCGTGGACGTCGAGATCAGCCAGGATCCGACCCTCATGCATGCGCTGCTCAACCTGCTGAACAACGCCGCCGAGGCGTCTTTGGAGAATCACCGCAGCGGGGTCGAGGTCTCGATCAGCAGCGACGGTGAAAGACTGACCCTGGTCATCGACGACGAGGGCACAGGCCTCGATTCCGAGCGCGTGCGCCATGCCGGCCGGGTGGTCCAGACAACGAAGCCGTCGGGCATGGGCATTGGGCTGGTGCTGGCCAACGCCACGGTGGATCGTTTCGGCGGGAGCGTCACCCTGATGGATTCGCCGAAGGGCCAGGGTGCGCGAACGAGGATCGAAGTCTCCCTCGAGCTGCTGCGGGCGGACAACAACCGCGGCGTTGAATGAGGGAGGGAGCCGGTGAGGCTTGAGGAGGAGAGGAGGTAGACCATGTTGAACGGGCCATCGATTCTGATCATCGATGACGATACGACCTTCTCCCAGGTGCTGGGGCGCTCGCTCTCGCGCCGGGGCTGTCAGGTGGATTCGGCGGAAGAGCCGGAGACCGCCCTGCAAAAGGCGCGCAGTCAGCAGCCACAGTACGTGGTGCTGGATCTGAAGCTCGGCGAGCACTCCGGACTGAACCTGGTCGAGCCACTTCGGGATGCGCTGCCGCAGGCACGCATCTTGGTACTGACCGGGTATGCCAGCATCCCCACCGCCGTGGAGGCTATCAAGCGCGGGGCTTACAACTACCTGCCCAAGCCCACGGACGCGGACACCGTGCTTGCCACCCTGGAGGGCAAACCCACTGCAGAGCCGGAAAAGCCCCCGCAGAAGCCGATGTCGCTGCGGCGGCTGGAGTGGGAGCAGATCCAGCGGGTGCTCAACGAGCACGACGGCAACATCTCGGCGGCGGCCCGGGCACTCGGGATCCATCGGCGCACGCTGCAGCGCAAGCTCAGCAAGCGACCGGTCAAGCAATAGTCGCGCGCTGTTTGCACGGGCGTGAATGCTCCGATATGTTCCGGGGAGGGTCGCCGAGCGACCCGATCCGTGAACTCAAGGAGCGATGCCCAGATGCGAGCTTTTAACAAGGTTTTGGCAGCGGCCGCAATGGCCGCTGCCGGGGTAGGGCTGGCCCAGGCCGACGGTCACGGCCCGGACAAGCTGTTCGTCAGCGTGACCTCTGACGATCTGCAGACCCAAGGCATGTCCATGATCCTCGCCACCCAGGGTATGCAGCAGGGCCAGGAACCACGCATCCTGCTCTGCGGCCCCGGGGCCGAGATGGCCACGGACGACTACTCGGCCGATGCCCTGGAGCCGGCCGGTGCCAATCCGCAGCAGATGATGCGCAACCTGATCGATGAAGGCGTTCAGGTCGAGGTCTGCGCCATTTTCCTGCCCAACACCGACTACACCGAGGACGACCTGATCGAGGGCGTCGGTGTGGCGGAGGCGCCGGAGGTGGCCGAGTACATGGCTGACCCGAGTGTCCGCCACTTCTCCAACTGACGGCCAGGCTGCCGGCCCCTGTCCGACGAAGGGCCGGCAGCCGCTGCGATCGCCGGCGCAGGGCGGTGCGGAACGGTCCGCGCAGGATCTGCTGATCCAGTTGCAGGGCGTGTGCAAGGGCTACCCGGAGGGTGGAGCCGTTCGCGTGGTCCTCGAGGATCTGGATCTGGCCATCCGTCGCGGCGAATCCGTGGCCGTGATCGGCCCGAGCGGCTCGGGCAAATCCACGCTGCTCAACCTGATCGGGGCCATGGAGGCACCGGATCGCGGGGCGCTGAGGTTCGACGGCATGGATCTGGCGAGGCTGGACGAAACCGCCCGAACGCTCTTCCGGCGCCGTCATCTCGGTTTCATCTTTCAACAGCTCAATCTCGTCCCGACGCTGACCGTGCTCGAGAATCTGCTCCTTCCGCTGGAGCTCAATGGGGCCCTGGATCGGGACGGAAGGCGCCACGCCCGGGCGCTGCTGGAGCGCGTCGGACTGCAGGGACGGGAGGGCACCTTCCCGGAACACCTCTCCGGCGGCGAGCGGCAGCGGGTTGCCGTCGCCCGGGCCCTGGTGCACGGCCCCGGGCTTCTCCTTGCCGACGAGCCCACGGGCAGCCTCGACAGGGAGACGGCCCGAACCGTACTCGGGTTGTTCAATGAGCTCCGCCGTGAGCGTGGCATGACCGCCCTGATCGCAACCCACGCCAGCGAGGTGGCGGCCGCCGCCGATCGGGTGGTTGCACTGCAGGGTGGCCGGCTCGATGAGGTGTCTGCAGCGTGATCCTGGCCCGGGCTGGATGGCGCCATCACCTGCGCCACCCCTGGCAGGCGGCGCTGGCGATCCTCGGCGTGGCGCTCGGGGTGGCGGTGGTCGTTGCCGTCGAACTCGCCAACGCCTCCTCGGAGCGGGCATTCACGCGTTCGGCGGAGGCCCTCACCGGGCAGGCTACCCACCGGATCACGGCCGGCACCGCCGGGGTGGAGGAAAGCCTTTACACCCGGTTGCGGCATGCCGGTATTCGCCCCTCGACCCCGGTGGTCGAAGGACACGTCACAGGTCCGGACGGGCCGTTGCGCGTGCTCGGCATCGATCCCTGGGCCGAGTCGGGGGTCCGCGAGGCGGTAGCCGGTGCCGCTCGTGCGGTGGATGCTGCCCTCTGGCTCGATCGGGACGATCTGGTGGTGCTCTTCCGGGACGATGCGCGGCGGCTGGGGGTCACCGAGGGAGACCCCTTGGCGGTGGAGGTCGCCGGGCGCGAGCACCGGCTGGAGGTGGCTGCGGTGGTTGAGGCTCCGGATCGCCTGACCGCTGAGGGGCTGCGGGATACCGTCGTAGTGGACGTGGCCACCGCTCAGGAGCTGCTCGACCGGCTCGGGCGCCTCGACCGCATCGATCTGGTGATCCCCGAGGGAGCAGCCGGAGCGGTTCGCCTGGCTCGCGTGCAGGAATTACTGCCCGATGGCGCAGTGATCGGCGAGGCCCAGGAAGGCGCGGCTGCCCTCGACGAAATGACCGCGGCCTTTCGCCTCAACCTGACCGCCTTCAGCCTGCTGGCCCTGCTGGTGGGCGCGCTGCTCATCTACAACGCAATCTCCTTCTCCGTGGTCCAGCGCCGGGCGTTGATCGGTCGGCTGCGAGCCCTCGGAGTCGGTCGCGGGCGGCTGTTCCGCGCGGTGGTTACCGAGGGGGTCGTGCTCGGGATCGCCGGCACGCTGGCGGGTCTGCCCCTCGGCTACCTGCTGGCTGACGGATTGCTCGAACTCGTGACACGGACCATCACCGACCTCTACTTCGTCCACAACGTCCGTGAGGTTGCGCTTGCACCCACGGCGCTTTTCATGGCCGCGGCGCTGGGGGTGGTGGCGGCCGCACTGGCGGCCGCCGCGCCGGCCTGGGAAGCTGCCTCGGTTGCCCCGCGCACGGCCTTGGACCGCGCCACGCTGGAGGGGCGTGCACGTCGCTGGGTGCGCCCGCTGGCCGGGGGCGGGTTGTTGCTCGGTGCCGCCGGAGTCGGTCTCCTGTGGGGTGGCAGCGGCGGCCTGGTGGTGGGTTTCGGTGGCGTCTTTGCCCTGCTGGTCGGTGCGGCGCTCTTGGTGCCCTGGGCCGTGGGAGGGCTGGCCGGCGCGCTTGCCGGTCCGGCCGGTTGGCTGCTCGGGGCGCCGGGACGCATGGCCGCGCGGGGCGTGGCGGCCGGGCTGTCGCGCAGCGGGGTGGCGGCCGTGGCGCTGGTGGTTGCGGTGACGGCGGTCATCGGGGTGAGCGTCATGATCGACAGCTTCCGCGGCAGCCTGGCTACCTGGCTGGACAGCACGCTGTCGGCGGATGTCTATGTCAGCGCCCCGTCCCAGACCGGCGAGCCGCCGCCGGAGTTGCCGCCGCAGCTGCACGAGCGTTTGGCCGAAGTAGAAGGGGTCGAGTCGGTGGCGACCTCGCGCCAGTTGCGGGTTCCCTCCGAGTTCGGCGAGATCCAGCTCCGTGCCTTTGATCACGGTCCGGTTGGTGATGCCGGCATGGCGTACAAGGAGCGGGGGCCGGCGGCCTGGGACCGTTTCGAGCGGGGAGAGGGCGCCTACATCACCGAGCCCTTCGCTGCCCACCACAATCTCGAGGTCGGCGATCGGGTGGCCATCCGGACGCCCGCCGGCGAGCGGCACCTCCCGGTGCTCGCCGTGGTTCACGACTACACGACGAGTCAGGGTGCTGTGTTCGTGGCGCGGGGGTTCTACGACGAGCACTGGCAGGACGATGCCGTCGACGGCCTGGCCGTCCACGCCGGGGCGGGGATCGACACCGACGCCCTGATCGCTGCTCTGCGCGAGGCCACCGGTGACGAGGCCGGAGTGCTCACCTTCCGCTCCGATGCCGAGATTCGGCGCCTGTCGTTGGACGTGTTCGACCGCACCTTCGCCGTGACGCGGGTTCTGCAGTTGCTGGCCACCATCGTCGCGGCTGTCGGCGTCTTCGGTGCTCTGCTGGCGCTCGCCCTGGAGCGCAGTGGCGAGGTGGCGGTCCTGCGTGCCTTGGGACTGACGCCGGCGCAGGTCTGGACGCTGGAACTGGCCCGCACGGGATTGCTGGGTGCGTTTGCCGGCGTTCTGGCCATCGTGCCGGGCCTTGCCCTGGCACTTGCCCTGACCGACGTGATCAACCAGCGCGCGTTTGGCTGGAGCCTGCAGTTCCAGGTGGATCCGGCAGTGCTGGCACAGGCCGTGGCCCTGGCGACCGTGGCCGCCTTGCTCGCCGGGCTCTATCCCGCCTACCGTGCAGCCAGAGTACCCCCGGGGGAGGCGATGCGTGAGGATGGCTGAGCGACTCGGCAGGTTACTCCGCGGCGGCGTGGTTGTCGTCACGGTCTTGCTGCTGGCCGGGTGCACGGATCCGCCGGAGCAAAACGGCGCAGCCGGGCAGCAGGGGGTCACGGTTGCCGGGGCGCTCTCCGGCGAACAGGATGCGCAGGGCTTCGCCCGGGCCCTGGGGCCGCGGCCGCTGGTCTTTCCCCGGGATCACGGGCCGCACCCCGACTACCGTCACGAATGGTGGTATATCACGGGCAATGTGTTCGACGAGGACGGTCGTCACTTCGGATTCCAGGTCACCTTCTTCCGTTTCGCCCTGTCCCCCGAGCCGGCCCCGCGCCGTTCGGCCTGGGGGACCAATCAGTTGTGGATGGCCCACTTCGCCGTGACGGACACCGAGGGGGAGACCTTCCACCACTTCGAGCGGCTGGCGCGGGGCGCTGTCGGCCTGGCTGGGGCCCGACCCGACCCGTTCCGGGTGTGGTTGGAGGACTGGGAAGTCCGCGGTGCGCCAGGCCAGGGGCTGAACCGGTTGCGGACCCGGCTCGAGGCCGAGGGGGTCGAGCTGGAACTGGATCTGCGGGCGCGCAAGCCGATGGTGTTCCAGGGCGAGGACGGCTACAGCCGCAAGGGCGACGACCCCGGTAACGCCTCCTACTACTACACGCTCCCTCGGCTACAGGCGGCTGGGCGTCTGGCGGTGCCCGACGGCGAGCACACGGTCTCGGGGAGCGCCTGGATCGATCGGGAGTGGGGCAGCAGCACCCTGAGTGAGGAGCAGACCGGATGGGACTGGTTCTCGATTCAGCTCGACGATGACCGCGAACTGATGTTCTATCACTTGCGCCGGGAAGATGGCAGCATCGATCCGAGAAGCAAGGGCGGCTGGGTGGAGGCCGATGGTCGTCACCGCGTGGTCACTCGAGACGACGTGCACCTCGAGGTGCTCGAGCACTGGACCAGCCCTGACGGCGAGGCCACCTACCCGGCGCGCTGGCGGCTAGAATACCCGGAGGAGGAGTTGACCCTGGAGCTCGAGCCTGTGCTGGCGGATCAGGAGCTGCGCGACGGGTTTCGATACTGGGAGGGTGCGCTGCGCGGTCGTGGCGAGGCTGCCGGCCGCCCGGTGAGCGCGGTCGGCTATGCGGAACTGACTGGCTACGTCGATTAGGAGGGGGAGTCGTGCGCAAGATCCTATATGCCACCGATCTCAGCGAACGGACCGAGGCAGCGGCGCAGCGCAGTCTGGATCTGGCTCGCTTGCACGGGGCCGAACTGCGGGCGCTGCACGTCATCGAGGCCGATCTCGAGGAGGAGACCTTGCGCCTGCTGTTCCGCGAGCAGGGCGGCGGCGCGCAGCAGGCGACCCGTGAGCTGGAGCGGGCCAGTGAGGCGCGAATGAACGAGCAGCTCAGTGCCATCGCCGGCGGTGGGGCGGACCCGGCGTGGTCGGTCGGTTGCCGGTGGGGACGTGGTGCGGCTGAGATCGCTGCAGAGGCGCGGGAGTGGGGAGCCGATCTGGTCACGATTGGTGCCCACGGGAGGCGCGTGGTACGGGATCTGTTCCTCGGCGCAACCGCGGAGCGCCTGGCACACGAGCGCGCCGGGCCTATCCTGGTGGTCAAGCGCCCGCCGCAGGGCGGTTACCAGCGGGTTCTGGTGGCCGTGGACGGGTCCGGACGCTCGCGACACGCTGTCGAAGCGGCCGCCCGCCTGGCCCCGGACGCCGCGCTGCAGCTGCTCGGCGTTCACGATACGACACCGCTGGAGCGGATCTACGGGGCGGGCGAGGGGGCTGCTACAGAGCTCCAGGCGGCCCTGCAGGACGGGCGGCAGCAGACCGCCGAGGCCCTGGGTCGCCTCGTGGACGAGTTGCCGGTGCGGGATCGCGTCGACCACTTCGAGGCCCGCGGCGGCGATCCGGCGACGGTGATCCGTCAATTCGCCGAGGAGGCGGATGTCGATCTGGTTGCCATGGGGACGCGGGGCCTCTCCCGCTGGCAGGGTGCCCTGCTCGGCAGCGTTGCCCGCCGTGTCGCCCACGAGAGCGAGCGCGATGTCCTGCTGACCAGCGGCGAGGGCTGAGCGCCGGCGCGGATCTCAGGTGCTGAGGGCCTCGCGGAAGGGCTCCGGGGTGCGGCGCGGCCGGCGTGCGGTGTAGTCGAAGAAGGCGATGGTCGTCCGGGCACGGGCGACCTCCCTGGCGTCTGCCGGGCGCTCGACGCGGTAGAAGAGTTCGGCCCTACTACGTCCGATCGTGCCGGCGCCGACGGCGATGGTCAGGGCGTCGCCGTGGAAAGCCTCGGCCCGGTACGCTACCTCCAGCTCGCTGATGACGATACCGGCTCCGCCACAGTCCCCCTCACTGAAGCCGTAGTGGGCCAGAAAACCCACCCGGGCCTCGTGGAGCAGGGAGACTAGGGCGTCGTTGCCCAGGTGGCCGCCGTAGTTGACGTCGGTGATGCGCACCGAAAGCTCGGTGGCGAAGGGCAGATGCTCGGGCAGTTCGATCGTCATGGTGGCGATCATAAGGATCGGCGGTTGCCATCGCCAGCACAAGACGGGTGGCTAGAGGGCCGTCCGCAGCTCCACGCGGCGGTTGCTCGCCAGCTCGTGGATGTCCTGTTCAGCGTTGTCCTCGTCGATAAGCCGCGCCTCGATCTCGATCCGGTCCTCGGGTAGGCCGAGGTGCACTAGCTCGTCCCGGACCGCCGCAGCGCGCGCTTCGGCAAGTTGCTCGTTGATCTCCGGACTGCCCCGCGTATCCGCATAGCCGATGGATAGCACCACGCCCCAGTGCGGGTTGTCCTCGACGGCGCGGACGAACCGCCGGATCTCGTCTAGAGCGTTGCGGGTGAGGTCGTCGCTGCCCGTGGCGAAGTAGACCTCGGTGCGCGGCCCGCGCGGCAGGCGCGGGAGGTTGCCCTCCCAGGTTGGGCCGTCACTGTCCGCCATGGGTTCGCCGGTGCGGCCAGGGATAACCTGGCCGCGGGTGGCGGTGCCGGCGTCGACGCGCTCATGACGGGCGATGCACTCGCGGTAGTGGCCGAGCGCCCGCTGGAAGGCGGCCGGGGTCAGCCCGATCTCGATCAGCTCCCCGCTGTATCCGGCCTCGTAGCGGATCTGTGGCTCGCGCCCGTCGCGCAGGGCGTCGAGTAGCCACTGCGTCGTCCGGCGGCTGAAACGCAGTGTCCGCGTGTCCGGGTGCAGACGCACCGGCTCGACATGGCGGCGCCGATCCCCGCCCCAGGCTGGCTCGCCAATATAAAGATCCCCCTCGATTTCTTCCCGGGGAGGGCGATTGGCGAAGAAACTCAGATACTGTCGACCGTCATGCCGGTAGCTGATTAAGGCCACCCCTTTTCCGGGGATTTCGTGGGCCATATGGCACCCGGAACGCCCCTCGAAGGCGTGCCATTGCGCGCCATGCGGGTCCATGCGGTGCGTCTGCTGCCCGCTGACAGCCCCGGCGCTTACGCAAATTGCCGCAGCGCAGGCGAAAACGATTGCAAGGGTCCGGGTACGATGATTCATCATGTCCAACATATCGGCATTTGCGCGGGAAACTGAAGTGGAGGGAAAGGGATTCCACAAGGGGGTACAGGGGTGCGGTTATACGCCACCACACAGCGCCCCCATTCCTGCGTTAGTGTTTAGGTCATCGTGGAGGTCGAGCGCTGGACCAGATAGGCAAGGGCTCGGCACACGAACGAACCTCGAAGACTGGGCGGGCCCAGCGTACCGACCCAGCGCTTTGAGGAAGGTCGGCACCCAGGTGCCGGCTGCACGGGAAGTCCCACGTTAGCGTGGGCGACCACCCCCTACCGCGCGGGGGTAGAGCGCGGTACCGGCTGAAACGCTGAACGGAGGACGAAACGTATGGCCGATAACATGTCGCTGACGGGCCTTAGCGATGAGGAAGCTAAGGAGTTCCACAGCATCTTCATGCAGAGCTTCCTGATCTTCACGGCGGTGGCCGTCGTGGCCCACTTCCTCGCTTGGGCCTGGCGTCCGTGGATCCCCGGTGCCGAGGGCTACGGCTCCGTCATCGAGGGTGTTCACAACGTGACCGCCGCTGTTTCCCAAATCGCGCCGCTTGCTGGTTAAGGAGATAGAACCATGTGGAGACTCTGGAAGCTTTACGATCCGCGCCGCGTCCTGATCGGCATCTTCTCCTGGCTGGCCGTGCTGGCCCTGGTGATCCACTTCATCCTGCTCAGCACTGATCGGTTCAACTGGGTCGGCGGTGCTGCGGTCAGCTCGGTGAGCGAGTCCGCTGAAGAGGTGTCCGCTCTGCCCCCGCGGCAGGTCTGACACCCGCTCCCGGGTCAGGTAGGAGGCTCTCCCGCTCTCTCGGAGTGGGGGAGGTTCCTCCCGGGAGAGCCTGCCAGACGCGGCAGGTTGTGAAGAAAAACGGGGCTTATGCCCCGTTTTTCTTTGTCTGTCCGCATTAGTCTCCTGTCTCCTCCGGGGGGTAGGCCGGTCCATACCGGCCTCCACCAGCCAAGCGGGGTGCCCGGGCGCCCTTTACGTCCGGGCACCCATTCCCTACCGAATCATAGCGCCTGTATGGCGTCTGCGTGGTGCCTGCTAGCGGCGAAGGAGGCGGCCGGCGCGCATCCGCAGCCGTTGCCAGAAAGAGAGTCGGTCGATGAATAGGGTGCCGTCCAGGTGGTCGACCTCGTGGTGCAGGCAGACGGCCTCGAGGTTCTCCAGCTTGCAGTGGAACCGCTCACCGCTGGTGTCCTGAGCGCGGACACTGACCCGGGTGGGGCGCACCACCAGGCCTTGCTGACCGGGGACCGAGAGGCAACGCTCCTCGATGTAACCGGGCAGGCTGCTGCCGGTGATCTCCGGGTTGATGAATACGCGCGGCGTCTGTGTCGGATCGGTGCAACAGACGACAATGCGCCGGCGGATATCCACCTGCGGGGCTGCCAGTCCGATGGCGGAGGCGGCGCGCATGGTCTCGATCATGTCATCGACCAGCTCACGGAGTTCCTGGTCGAAGGTCTCCACTGGCGCGGATGGTTCTCGCAGGCGGGGGTCGGGGTGTTCAAGGATGTCTAGCGTGGTCATGGAGGGGTCCTGACGAGAAAAAGGGGCGAGATCCGCGGACCCCGCCCCAGTGTCGAGCCGTCAATGGGCTGCTATCCGCGCAGGCGGATTTACACCATCGACTCGCGCGTTGCCAGCGCGTCGCTCTCGGCAATCTCCGAGGCCGGGATCTCGGCCGCGGCGTTGCCCTCGAAGAAGGCGGGGTACCAGCTGGTGTTCGTCAGGATAGCACCGTGCACCAGCAGGCTGATCAGCAGCACAACACCCAGGAACAGCGGAAGGCCGACGCTGGGCTTGACTACGAGCCAAATACGAGCCTGGTTCATGTGTTAATCCTCCCTTAACCGAGCCACGGCGAGTAGGCGAAAGCCAGCACGTGCGCAACCACGGCGATGCCGAAGAAGATGCGCGCGCCGTCCAGCACGTAGCTGTGCAGCTCTTCCGCCTCCGGCAGGGTCAGCCCGGACGGCCAGACCCTGTTCGGGTCGTCGAAGTCCACGAAATCGTCGCGATCTCTCATAGTAGCTACTCCTTTTATGAAAGGCGTTAGCCTCCGAACCACCCGCCCAATCAACCGGACCGGAGATGGAGCGGGCACCATCCAAATGTCGCAGGGTTAGATAAACAAGAAGGGCGGGTGGCGGTCAACGCTCGGGGGCGCGGTGCCGCACGGGGTGCGCTGCCTTGCCGCGCCACCCTGCGCGGCTACTGCAGAAAAACGTATAAGTACGCGCCAACTGCCCGTTTGTGAAGGGTGTGCGGCGATTTGCCCAATCCTTATCGGTCGCCGCTGTTGGCGGCCACGGGAGCCGCTGGAGCGGTTTTATCGAAAAACCGGGGATTTGAATCGATATTCGCCCGGAAAATCCCGGCGGGCGCGGCCTGAGGAGGCTTTCGAATATCCGGTGGAAACACCGCTCGATGGGAATCATCGGAGGGTGCGACACTGAATCCGTCTCGGAAAAAGGGGGGCGATCCCGAAAGCTTCTTCCGGTGGGACGGACCGCGGTGGCGACGGCCCACAGCGGCCGTTGCACGTCGTATGAGGGGCGGTGGGGGAGCACCCGGGGGCGGGGTGGCCTGTGGCCAACCCCCGCCCATATCAACGCCTGAGGGGTCTCAGGCCGCGCCGGCGAGCCCGCGCAGGACGTAGTGCAAGATACTGCCATGACGGTAGTACTCCCACTCCTGCGGGGTGTCGATCCGCACACGGGCCTCGAAGGTCGTCTCGCCGCCATCCTCACGCCGTGCGACCACACGTACGCTGCGGGGCTGCTCGGTGATGCCCTCGATGTCGAAGGCCTCGTCCCCTGTCAGGCCGAGGTTCTCGGCGTTCTCGCCGTCGCGGAACTGCAGGGGGAGGACGCCGAAGCCCACCAGGTTGGAGCGGTGGATGCGCTCGTAGCTCTCCGCGATCACGGCCTTGATGCCCAGCAGCTTGGTGCCCTTGGCTGCCCAGTCACGGGAGGAGCCGGTGCCGTACTCCTTGCCGGCGAGCACGACCAGTGGGGTGTCCGCCTGCTGGTAGCGCATGGAGGCGTCGTAGACGCTGGTCTGCTCGCCACTGGGCACGTGCGTGGTCCAGCCGCCCTCGGTGCCGGGCGCCATTTTGTTGCGCAGGCGCACGTTGGCGAAGGTGCCGCGCATCATGACCTCGTGGTTGCCGCGCCGCGAGCCGTAGGAGTTGAAGTCCTTGGGGGATACCCCCTGCTCCTGCAGGTACTGCCCGGCAGGGCTGTCCGGGTGGATGGCCCCGGCCGGCGAGATATGGTCCGTGGTGATGGAGTCGCCGACGTAGATCAGGCAGCGGGCGCCGCGGATATCCTGCAGCGGCTCCGGAGTCTTGCTCATGCCCTGGAAGTAGGGCGGGTTCTTGACGTAGGTGGATTCGCGCCAGTCGTAGAGCTCCCCGCGGGGGGCATCGATGGCCTGCCAGGCGGCGTCGCCGTCGAACACGTTGGCGTACTGCTCACGGTACATCCCGGCGGAGATGTTGCCGCGGACCAGGTCTGCCACTTCCTGCTGGGTCGGCCAGATGTCCTGGAGGTAGACATCCCGGCCCTGACTGTCCGTGCCCAGCGGCTCGTTGTAGAGATCCCGCGCCATGGTGCCGGCCAGGGCGTAGGCCACCACCAGCGGGGGCGAAGCGAGGTAGTTGGCCCGAACGTCCTGGTGGATGCGGCCTTCAAAGTTGCGGTTGCCTGAGAGCACCGAGGTCACGCAGAGATCGCCCTCGCGGATGCCGTTGGTGACGGCCTCGGGCAGTGGGCCGGAGTTGCCGATGCAGGTGGTGCACCCGAACCCGACGACCGAGAAGCCCAGATGCTCCAGGTCGTCGAGGAGCCCGGCCTGCTCCAGGTAGGCGGGCACGACCTGCGAGCCCGGTGCCAGGCTGGTCTTGACCCAGGGCTTGGGCATCAGGCCGCGCTCGCGCGCCTTCTTGGCCACCAGGCCGGCGGCGACCAGGACGGCCGGGTTCGAGGTGTTGGTGCAGGAGGTGATCGCCGCGATGACGACGTCGCCGTGCTTGAGCATCTCGTTGCGGCCGCCGATCTCGATCTCCACCGCGCCCCGTTCATGGGCATCGTCGATCCCGGGCGCACTGTGGCCGCCCTCGTGCTCGTACTGCTCCTCAGCCTCGTCGGCGGGCACGGCGTGGTGGGCACGCAGGTGCTCCTGCAGCGTCTGCTTGAAGCTGGTCTTGGCCGCGTCCAGCGGGACGCGGTCTTGAGGCCGCTTGGGCCCGGCGAGGCTCGGGACCACCGTGCTCATGTCCAGCGACAGGGTGTCCGAGTACTCGGCCTCGCGGGCACCGGTCTCGCGCCACATGCCCTGCGCCTTGGCATACTGCTCGGTGAGCTCGATGAGTTCCGGGTCGCGGCCGGAGAGCTCCATGTAGGCCAGGGTCTCCTTGTCGACCGGGAAGATGCCGCAGGTGGCGCCGTACTCCGGGGCCATATTGGCGATGGTCGCGCGGTCGGCCAGGGGCAGGTGGTCGAGGCCGTCGCCGTAGAATTCGACGAACTTGCCGACGACGCCCTTCTTGCGCAGCATCTCGGTGACGGTCAGTACCAGGTCGGTAGCCGTTGCCCCCTCGGGCAGCTTGCCCTCCAGACGGAAGCCCACCACCTCGGGGACGAGCATGCTGATCGGCTGGCCGAGCATGGCGGCCTCGGCCTCGATGCCGCCCACGCCCCAGCCGAGGATGCCCAGGCCGTTGATCATGGTGGTGTGCGAGTCGGTTCCGACCAGCGTGTCCGGGTAAGCCTGCGGGGTGTCGCCGTTGTCGTTGCGGAACACCACCTGCCCGAGGTACTCGAGATTGACCTGGTGAACGATGCCGGTGCCCGGTGGGACGACGCGGAAGTTGGAGAACGCCGTCTGGCCCCAGCGCAGGAACTCGTAGCGCTCCCGGTTACGCTGGTACTCGATCTCGGTGTTGAGCTGCAGGGCCTGGCGGTTGCCGAAGTGGTCGACCATCACCGAGTGGTCGATGACCAGGTCGGCCGGTGAAAGCGGGTTGATCCGGCCCGGGTCGCCGCCGAGATTCTGCATGGCGTCGCGCATGGCGGCTAGGTCCACCACCGCCGGGACGCCGGTGAAGTCCTGAAGCACCACGCGTGCCGGCGTGAAGGCGATCTGGTCCTTCGGTTCGGCCTTGGGATCCCAGTTGAGGACCGCTTCGATGTGCTCGCGGGTGACGTTGACGCCGTCTTCCGTGCGCAGCAGGTTCTCGAGCAGGATCTTCAGGGAGTAGGGCAGGCGATCGACGTCGTAATCGCGGCGCGGCCCGTCCAGGCTGTAGATCTCGTAGGCCTTGCCCCCGGCTTGCAGGGTGGTCCGCGAGTTGAAGCTGTCCGTCATGGTCCCTCCAGTGGTTGTGCGATCAGCGCTTCTTATAGTGTATCGAATCGGTTGTGATGCGTCGCTCAAGCCTCGCTGGGCAGTCCCTCGAGCAGGTTCCGGGCGGCTCCGGCGATCGCCTGGCGCCGGAAGAGCAGCGTCATCCGGCCGCCGCCATTGTCCCGCCACAGGCTAGCGCCGCGGATGCCGCACAGCAGCAGCGCGCGGATCAAGGCGGCATTGCGCTCGTTCTCCAGGTGTTGCTGCTCTCCGCGGATCATCAGCCGTGGTCCCATCTGGCTGATGGTCTGGCTGTAGAGGTCACCGATACCGTGGATGACGCTGGTATGGGTGGGGCTCTCGAAATAGGCCGCCTGGCCGCGGGCCTGCTCGATGCCCTCGGCGAGGCGCTGAAGCACCGCCTGACGCTTCATGAGGCGCCGCTCGAGGTGAAAAATGCTCGCCACGTAACGGGTCGTATCGGCCTCCTGGGGGTCCTCGAGCTGCTCCACCACCCGCCGCAGCCCCGGGGCGAGGCGCGCTGCGCCGTAAAGGGCGTCGGTGCAGCCGTCGTACTCCCCAAGCAGACCCTCGATCAGAGGCTCATACCGGCTCGCCTCGGTATCCCCGGTGCGTGCTACCTCGCGGATGCACTGCACCGCCTGCATGATGACGGCGAGGGTCAGGGCCTGTTCCTGTTCGCGCGAATCGCTCACACCACCTCCGTTGGATGCGTCTGCAGGGTCGGCGGGTTACCCCGGTCCGCCGGGTGCGCGGCGGCGATGGCCGCGCCCCCCAGGCACTGATCGTCGTCGTAGAGAACCAGATACTGTCCGGGGGTTGCCGCCCGCTGGGGCTCGTCGAAGCGGAACAGCACGCCACCGTCGTCCGTGTGCGCCACCGCCCCGGCCTGGGGGCGCTGGCGATAACGCACCTGGGCCTGCAGCCGTGCCCCCTCCGCGGGGATCGGCGCCAGCCAGTGAAAGGGGCCGGTTTCCACCGCGGCACTCTGCAGCCAGGGATGATCGTGCCCCTGGACGACGAGCAGCGCGTTGCGATGGGCGTCCTTATCGGCCACATACCAGGGGGCGGCGCCGTGATCCGGGTCGCCACCGATCCCCAGCCCCCGGCGCTGGCCCAGCGTATAGAAGGCGAGCCCCTGGTGGCGGCCGATCTCTCGTCCATCCTCGGTGAGGATGGGTCCGGGATCCAGGTCGATGTAGCGCTGCAGGAAACGGGTGAAGTCCCGTTCGCCGATGAAGCAGATACCAGTGCTGTCCGGGCGGTCGAAGTTGGGCAGCCCCGCGGACCGGGCCTCTTCGCGGATGGTTTCCTTGGTGCTGTCGCCGAGCGGGAAACGCACGGTGTCCAGGGCCGTACGGGATACGCCGGCGAGGAAGTAGCTCTGGTCTTTGTCCGGATCGAAGCCGCGCAGCAGGGCCGGCCCGTCGTCACTGGCGCGTCCCAGGCGGGCGTAGTGGCCGGTGGCCACGGCGTCCGCCGCGAACTGCTCCCGGGCGTGGTGCAGGAAGCGGTCGAACTTGATGTGCCGATTGCACAGGATGTCGGGGTTCGGGGTGCGCCCGGCGCGCAGCTCCCGCAGCGCCTGCTCGAAGACCTCGCGCCGGTAGTGCACGGCGAAGTTCACCCGTCGAATGGGGATGCCCAAGTGCTCCGCCACCTCTACTGCCGCGGCGATGTCGTCCTCGGCCGAGCACTGCATCAGCGTGTCGTCGTCCTCCCAGTTCTTCATGAACAGGCCGATCACCTCGTGACCGGCGCGAACGAGGCGCAGCGCCGCCACGGCAGAGTCCACGCCACCGGAGAGGCCGACAACGATTCGCTTGGGGGATTCAGTCATGGGGCCGGATCTATCAGGTGTCCCGGGCCGAGAGGCTACCACAGTCCGCGGGTCACCCCGGTAGACCGGGGTGACCGCCACGGCTCACTCCGGGCCGCGGCCGGGGACAAGCACGCTCTCTTGGCTGCCCGGGACGCCGTCCCACTCCGCCGCCTCGCCGAAGCCCTCGGGGTCGATCAGCTCCAGGAAACGACGGGCCTGAGGGGAGAGGTAGCGGCCGCGACGCAGCATGACGCCGTAGGTGCGCCGCGGGAAGATCGCTGGCAGGTCGCGGATCGCCAGCTGCTCCTGCCCGGTCAGGCAGATCGCGCTGGCGATGCCGACCCCGAAGCCGAGCTCGACATAGCGCTTCATGATCTCCCAGCCGCCGACCTCCAGGCGCACCTGGTAAGGCACGCTGTGCTGCTGGAAGATCAAGTTCACCAGGCGCCAGGTGGTCAGCTGGCGTGGCGGAAGGATCAGCTCGCCGGCGGCCAGGTCCTCGAGGGTGATCTCCTCCTTCTCGGCCAGCGGGTGATTCAGGGGCGTGATCAGCTTCAGTTCGAAGGTGTGCGTGGCGCGATAGACCACGTCATCGGGCAGGTCCAGATTCGACCCGACGGCAATGTCCACGCGGTCCTGCTGCACGGCGTGGATCTGCTCCTCACCGATGAGGTTGTGCAGACGGACGTGGACCTTGGGGTGGTGTTCCATGAAGGCGCGTAGCAGATCGGGCAGGACATAGAGTGAGGTCGACTCGCCGGCGGCGATGTCCAGATGACCGAGCTGCTGCCGGCGGTTGCGCGCCACGAACTGCTCGGGCAGGGAGTCGATCCCCTCGACGAGTGGTGCGGCAACCTCGTACAGGCCCTCGCCATCCGGAGTCAGCCGGATCCGGGGGCCCCGGCGCTCGAACAGGGTGATTCCCATCTCCCGCTCAAGGGCCTGGATCTGCAGCGACACCGACGGTTGACTCAGCTCTAGCCGCTCGGCAGCACGGGAGATGCTGCGCTCCTGCGCGGCGTGGCAGAACGCGCGCAACTGCTTGAGCCGGTTGTGGCGGTAGTAGTGGCGGGGGGATTCGTGATCCAAGGCTTCTCGATCTTCGTCCATTGGGCCGATCAATATGCAATATAGTTTGGGAAATATTGTCAAATGCTGCGGCGCGCCATACTATCAGTGACGCGTTATTCAGGCGCGGCAGTACGCCACCCGGCTGCCGGCGGCTGGCGAACGTAGCGGTACGGGTTCTGGGCCCCGGGTTAACCCCGCCCGGGGTTCGTGCCCCACGAGGGCAACCGCGATGGCCCCTCGGGCCGACAGCAAGAGACCGTCATACAGGATTTTCGGGGGTACGGCGTACCAGCCCGATTGGGAGGAGCATGATGTTGAAAGATCAAGCGGCGATTGAGCGTGACTGGGCGGAGAACCCGCGCTGGAAAGGGGTGCAGCGGGGCTACGGGGCCGATGAGGTCGTCCGTCTCCGTGGGACCGTGCAGGTTGAGTACAGCCTGGCGCGCCAGGGTGCGGAGAAGCTCTGGAAGTCCATGCACGAGATGCCCTACGTCAACGCCCTCGGCGCACTGACCGGCAACCAGGCCCTGCAGCAGGTCAAGGCCGGGCTCAACGCCATCTACCTCTCGGGCTGGCAGGTGGCCGCGGACGCCAACCTGGGTCAGACCATGTACCCGGACCAGTCGCTGTACCCGGCCAATTCGGTCCCCGCGGTGGTGGACCGCATCAACAACGCGCTGCTGCGCGCCGATGAGATCAACCACGCCGAGGGCAACCCGCCGTTCGACTTCATGAAGCCCATCGTGGCCGATGCCGAGGCCGGCTTCGGCGGTGTGCTCAACGCCTTCGAGCTGATGAAGGGGATGATCCGCGCCGGTGCTGCGGGCGTGCACTTCGAGGACCAGCTGGCCTCGGTCAAGAAGTGCGGCCACATGGGCGGCAAGGTGCTGCTGCCCACCCAGGAGGCGGTCCAGAAGCTGATCGCCGCGCGCCTGGCGGCCGACACCATGGATGTGCCGACCATCCTGGTCGCCCGCACCGACGCGGAAGCGGCGGACCTGCTGACCTCCGACGTCGACGACAACGACAAGCCGTTCATCACCGGCGAGCGCACGGCAGAGGGGTTCTTCCGCACCAAGCCGGGCATCGAGCAGGCCATCAGCCGTGGTCTGGCCTACGCCCCCTACGCCGATGTGATCTGGTGCGAGACCGGCAAGCCGGATCTCGGGTTTGCCCGCGAGTTCGCGCAGGCCATCCACGAGAAGTATCCGGGCAAGCTGCTCGCCTACAACTGCTCGCCCTCGTTCAACTGGGCGGGCAACCTGGACGAGGCCACCATCCGCAAGTTCCAGGACGAGCTCGGCGAGATGGGCTTCAAGTTCCAGTTCATCACGCTGGCTGGCTTCCACTCGCTGAACTACTCGATGTTCGAGCTGGCGCGCGGCTACAAGGAGCGGCAGATGGAGGCGTACTCCGAGCTGCAGCAGGCCGAGTTCGCCGCCGAGAAGCACGGCTACACCGCTACCCGTCACCAGCGGGAGGTGGGCGCCGGCTACTTCGACCAGGTCACCAACGTGATCCAGGGCGGTCAGTCCTCGGTCACGGCGCTGAAAGGCTCGACGGAGGAAGAGCAGTTCTGAGACGGCGCCTGGTCGCCACCGGCGTAAGCCGACCCCGGGGTGGCGTGCAGCCGTCCCGGGGTTTTTTTATGGTGGTTATGGGTGGCCTACATTGGCCGGTTGGCGCGCGACTCTATAAAATGAAGGGTGATGACCGACGAGCCGAACCAAGACGATCCGCAGGGCCCCGAGGTTGAAGCGGCCAAACCGTCGCTCAAGCAGCCCCCGATGTACAAGGTGGTGCTGCTCAACGACGACTACACGCCGATGGACTTCGTCGTGGAGGTGCTGCAGCGGTTTTTCAACAAGGACCGCAACCAGGCCACGCAGATCATGTTGCACGTGCACACGCGGGGGAAAGGTGTCTGCGGGGTCTATACCCGGGATGTCGCCGAGACCAAGGTCTCTCAGGTCAACGACTACGCCCGCGAGCACGAACACCCGCTACTGTGTACGATGGAGGAAGCTTGAATCGTTCCAGGAACCGTGGCGGTACTGGCCGGTCCAATCTCCGGGGAGGTACCCCGGTCGAGCCCCAGGCGAGGTAATAGGGCATGCTGAGTAAAGAGTTAGAGTTCACGCTCAATCTGGCCTTCAAGGACGCGCGTGAGAAGCGCCACGAGTTCCTCACCGTCGAGCACCTCCTGCTGGCCTTGACCGATAACCCCGCTGCCTCGCAGGTGCTCAAGGCGTGTGGTGCCGACCTCGAACGGCTGCGCGGCGAGTTGCAGGCCTTTCTGGATGAGACCACGCCGCTGCTGCCGGTCAACGACAGCCGCGAGACGCAGCCGACCCTCGGGTTCCAGCGCGTCCTGCAACGCGCCATCCTCCACGTCCAGTCCTCCGGCAAGCGGGAGGTCACCGGAGCCAACGTGCTGGTGGCGATCTTCAGCGAACAGGAGTCGCAGGCGGTCTACTTCCTGCATAAGCAGAACATCTCCCGCCTGGACGTGGTGAACTACATTTCCCACGGCATCTCCTCGGTGGGGGGTGAAGAAGACATGGGCAAGGAAGAGAGTGGCCCGGCGGATGAAGAAGGTGCGGCCGAGCCGGCTCAAGGGGGGTCGCCCCTGGAGCAGTACGCCACCAACCTCAATCAGCGCGCCCGGCACGGGCAGATCGACCCGCTGATCGGGAGGCGCTACGAGATCGAGCGCACCGTGCAGGTGCTCTGCCGGCGCCGCAAGAACAACCCGCTGTTCGTCGGCGAGGCCGGTGTGGGCAAGACGGCCATTGCCGAGGGGCTGGCCAAGCAGATCGTCGAGGGCGAGGTGCCCGATGTGCTCAAGGAGAGCACCATCTACTCGCTGGATCTGGGCGCCCTGGTGGCCGGCACCAAGTATCGCGGCGACTTCGAGAAGCGCCTCAAGGCGTTGCTGCATCAGCTCAAGAAGGACAGCGGCTCGATCCTGTTCATCGATGAGATTCACACGATCATCGGAGCCGGCTCTGCCTCCGGCGGCGTGATGGATGCCTCGAACCTGATCAAGCCGATGCTCGCCTCCGGCGAACTGCGCTGCATCGGGTCGACGACGTATCAGGAGTACCGGGGCATCTTCGAGAAGGATCGCGCCCTGGCCCGGCGCTTCCAGAAGATCGACGTCAGCGAGCCGACGGTGGAGGACACCGTGCAGATCCTCAAGGGGCTCAAGAGTCGCTTCGAGGAGCACCACAACGTCCGCTTCACCGAGCCGGCGCTGCAGGCGGCGGCGGAGCTGTCGGCCAAGTACATCAATGACCGGCGCCTGCCGGATAAGGCCATCGACGTCATCGACGAGGCGGGCGCGCGGCTCCGGCTGCGGCCCCGTTCCAAGCGGCGCAAGACCGTGGGCCTGCCGGACATCGAGTCGATTGTGGCGAAGATCGCGCGGATTCCGCCCAAGCGAGTCTCCAGTCAGGACATGAAGATCCTCGAGAACCTCGAGGGCGAGCTCAAGGGGCTGATCTTCGGCCAGGACGAGGCCATCGAGAGCCTGGCGTCGACCATCAAGATGTCCCGTGCCGGACTGGGCACGCCGGATCGGCCGGTGGGGACGTTCCTCTTCGCCGGCCCGACCGGCGTGGGCAAGACGGAGGTCACCCGCCAGCTGGCCGACCTGACCGGAGTGCAGCTGATCCGCTTCGACATGTCCGAGTACATGGAGCGGCACACGGTCTCGCGGTTGATCGGGGCCCCGCCGGGGTATGTCGGCTACGATCAGGGCGGTCTGCTCACCGAGGAGGTGATCAAGCACCCGCACTCGGTGCTGCTGCTCGACGAGATCGAGAAGGCCCATCCGGACGTGTTCAACCTGCTGCTGCAGGTGATGGATCACGGCACGCTGACCGACAACAACGGCCGCGAGGCGGATTTCCGCAACGTGATCCTGGTGATGACCACCAACGCCGGCGCCGAGGAGATGAGCAAGCGCTCGATCGGCTTCACCAACGAGAACGACACCCAGGACAGCATGGAGGCGATCCGGCGCACGTTCTCGCCGGAGTTCCGTAACCGCATCGACGCGGTGGTGCAGTTCCAGCCCCTGGGGCAGGACACCGTGCAGCGCGTGGTCGACAAGTTCATCCGCGAGCTCTCGGTGCAGCTGGCCGAGAAGCGCGTCACGCTGGTGGTCGATGGCGACGCCCGGCGGTGGATCGGCGAGAAGGGCTACGATCCGCAGATGGGCGCACGCCCGATGGCCCGCGTGATCCAGCAGCACATCAAGAAGCCCCTGGCGGAGCAGCTGCTCTTCGGCGAGCTCACCGGCGGCGGCGAGGTCGAGGTCACGGTCGAGGACGGCGATCTGGCCATCCACGTCCGGGAAAAGGACACCGAGGGAGCGTAGCCCGGCGAGCGGGGCCCCCGTGGCCCCGGCGACGGGTGTTCCGGGGCGGGGCGTTACCGCTCTCGGTAGACGATGCGACCCTTGTTCAGGTCGTACGGGGTCAGCTCCACCGTCACCTTGTCCCCGGTCAGGATGCGGATGTAGTGCTTGCGCATCTTCCCGGAGATGTGGGCCGTGATCACGTGGCCGTTCTCCAGCTCGACGCGGAACATCGTATTGGGCAGGGTGTCGACGATCACCCCCTGCATGCGGATGGAGTCTTCCTTCGCCATGCGCCTCTCTGATTCGTGGTCGCTGCGGTCGGATGGAGTCCCGCTTGCACGGGACTTCTGAACGCGCGAACTATACCGGCCTGTAGCTCTGGCGGCAAGGCGGTGCGCCGTCTATGCGCCGGCGAGCCACCGGCGTCCGTCAAACACCTCGTGGGGACGGAACGTGGCCTTGTAGGCCATGGTCGGGGCGTCCGCAATCCAGTACCCGAGGTATACGTGCTGTGCGCCCAGCCGGCGTGCCTCCGAGAGTTGCCAGAGCACGGCCAGGTTGCCCAGGCCGCGGTGCTCGGCCTCGGGGGCGTAGAAGGTATAGACGGCGGACAGGGCGCCGGGGAGCACGTCGGTGACGGCCACACCGAGCAGGGGGCCACGCTCCGTGCTGCGCAGCTCATAGAAGACGGTGGTGCACCAGGGGGCTGTCAGGAACCCTTCGGCCTCCGCGCGGTCGGGGTCGGCCATGCTGCTATGGGGATGCCGATGGTCGATGTAGCGCCGGTAGAGCGCCAGCTGTTCGTCGGTGAGAACCGGCGGGCAGGCCGTGACGTGCAGGTCGGCGTTGTCGCGCCGGCAACGGCGGTGGCGGCGCCGAGCGCGGAAACGGGCCACCGGGATGCGCAGCGACTGACACGCCGCGCAGCCGGGGCACCGCGGCCGGTAGATGTAGGGTCCGCTGCGCCGGAACCCCTGCTCGAGCAGCAGCTGATAGCGCCGATCATCCAGCGCCAATTGCGGCGAGAGGAACTCGAGTCGCGCCGTTCGCCCGGAGACGTAGGCGCACTCATGGCAATCGGTGCGCAGCAGGGTGACGCGGCTGCGGGTCACGACCCCTCCCGGCTGCGGTGCTCGGTGGCGGGGTCGAGGTCGTTATCCAGGCGCCATGGTGAGTCGCGATGGGAGGCCTGCAGTGCCCGGTCCAGGCGCGCCAGGTATTCGCTGCGAGGGATCTGGCGGACGCCCAGTCGGGCCAGGTGGGGGTTGCTCATCTGGCAGTCGAAGAGCTGAAAGCCCCAGCGCCAGAGCTGCGCGGTCAGCCAAGTCAGACCCACCTTTGAGGCGTCTTCCATGCGACTGAACATGGACTCGCCGAAGAAGGCCCCGTTCAGGGCCACGCCGTAGACCCCGCCGACCAGCTCCCCCTCCAGCCAGACCTCGGCGGAGTGCGCGCAACCGAGGTGGTGGAGTTCGGTGTAGGCGGCGATCATCTCGCGGGTGATCCAGGTGCCGTCCTGGTCGGGGCGTGGGGCGGCGCAGCCGGCCATCACGGCCTCGAACTCGGTGTCCAGGGTGACCGTCATGCGGGTCTGGTTAAGCCGTCGGCGCAGGCTGCGGCTGACGTGGAAGTCCCCGGGCAGGAAGATCCCGCGGGGGTCAGGGCTCCACCAGAGGATGGGCTGCCCCTCGCCGTACCACGGGAAGATCCCATTGCGGTAGGCGGCCATGAGGCGCTCGGCGGAAAGATCCCCTCCGACGGCGAGCAGGCCGTTGGGGTCGGCCAGGGCCTGGTCCGCCGAGGGGAACGGCTCGTCCGGGGTGTGTTCGTTGAGCCAGCGTAGCCGCCGCATGGATGAAGACGCTCTCTTTTGCTCGGGGCAAGTGGGCCTTGAGGGCACCGGAGCATGATACCGCCTGCTCACGCCGTCGTGCAGGCATCGCCGGGGCGACTTGCCGCTGCCGCGGTGGTCACTGACAATGGTGGATTGATTCCTGCAAAGGGTACGAGATCCGTGGCGGAGCCGGAAGAACAACACGGGGACGAGCCGTTCCTCGGTCATCAGCTGCAGCGCCGCCTGCGCGAGGCAGCCATGGTGCTGCTCGCGGGCGTGGCCGCCTTCATGCTTCTGGCTCTGTGGAGTTACGACGCCGACGATCCGAGCTGGAGCCGGGTCAGCGCCGTCGCCGACGTGGAGAACTTCGGCGGCATTGCCGGTGCCTGGTTTGCCGATATCGCCCTGGTGCTTTTTGGCTACCTGGCTTATCTGGTGCCGTTGTTCATGGCGTGGGCCGCCTACCGGGTGTTTCGGATGCTCGACGAACCCGGTTTCGATCCGCTGGCGCTGGCGGTCCGCTCGGTGGGGCTGGTGCTCGCGCTTCTGGCGGGCGCCGCGCTGGCAAGCCTGCACCTGGAGGGTGAGGCGCTGCCGCTCGGCGCGGGTGGGCTGCTCGGTGAGCTGAGCGCCGGTGAGCTCGAGAGCTGGCTGGGCTTCGTCGGGGCGTCGCTGATGGCCGGCGCGCTGTTTCTGGCGGCGCTGACCCTGGCCACGGGGTTTTCGTGGCTGGCGCTGGCCGAACGCGTCGGACGCTGGACGCTGGAGTTGTTCGGGAGATTGCGTGCCTTGCTCGGGCGGATGCTCGTCGGCGGTGTGGTCGGGGGCGTGCGGGCCGCACGGGGGCGGCTGGAGCGGCGGCGCCAGTCGCGTGAGGAGCAGGGAACGGCCCGGGCCGAGCCCCCGCGGATCGCGCCACCGGCGCAGCAGGAGTCGGGTGGCGGCAAAGTGCGCAAGGCGATCCAGTTGCTGCCCCGGGCCCGTGCCGGGGATCCGCCGGAGCAGGTCATTGAGGAGCCGCCGGTCCAGCGCGAACCCTCCTCTGCCGCAGAGAAGCCGCGCCGGCAACGCAAGAGCGAGCGCAGCAAGCGCAGCGGACCCGCCGCAGGCGGCTCGCCGGTGCCGCCGGTGGATTTGCTCGACCAGCCGCCGGCGGGCAAGGGCGGTTACAGCCGCGAGGTGCTGGCGACCATGTCGCAGCAGGTCGAGGAGCGGCTGCGCGATTTCGGCGTCGAGGTCCAGGTCGAGACCGTTCAGCCGGGGCCGGTCATTACGCGCTTCGAGGTCTTGCCAGCCGCGGGCGTCAAGGTCAGCCAGATCTCTAACCTGGCCAAGGATCTGGCCCGCGCCATGTCGGTGCGCTCGGTCCGCGTGGTGGAGGTCATCCCCGGCAAGTCCACGGTGGGGCTGGAGATCCCCAATGAGCAGCGCGACGTGATCGCGCTCTCGGAGATCATCCGTTCCCAGGAGTACGCACGCATGAAGTCGGCGCTGACCGTGGCGCTGGGCAAGGATATCGGGGGCAATCCGGTCACCGCCGACCTGGCCAAGATGCCCCACCTGCTCGTGGCCGGTACGACCGGCTCCGGCAAGTCGGTGGGGATCAACGCCATGATCCTCTCGCTGCTCTACCGCAACACCCCCGAGCAGACCCGGCTGATCATGGTCGATCCCAAGATGCTGGAGCTGTCGGTCTACGACGGGATCCCGCATCTGCTCGCCCCGGTGGTCACCGACATGAACGACGCCGCCAACGCCCTGCGCTGGTGCGTGGCCGAAATGGAGCGGCGCTACCGCCTGATGGCGGCGCTCGGCGTGCGCAACGTCACCGGCTTCAACGACAAGGTGCGCGCGGCCCGCGAGGCCGGCGAGCCGCTGCTCGACCCGTTGTTTGATGCCGCCGACCCCAACGAACAGACCTTGGACGGCGAGACCCCGCAGGCCCCGGAGCTGGAGGAGCTGCCCTTCATCGTGGTAGTGGTCGACGAGCTGGCCGACATGATGATGATTGTCGGCAAGAAGGTTGAAGAGCTCATCGCTAGGCTGGCGCAAAAGGCCCGGGCGGCGGGGATCCATCTCATCCTAGCGACCCAGCGCCCCTCGGTGGACGTCATCACCGGGCTGATCAAGGCGAACATCCCCACGCGGATCGGCTACCAGGTCTCCTCGAAAGTGGATTCGCGTACGATCCTGGACCAGCAGGGCGCCGAGGCGCTGCTCGGGCACGGCGATATGCTCTACGTGCCGCCGGGCAGCGGCGTGCCGCAGCGCGTGCATGGCGCCTTCGTCTCTGACGCCGAGGTGCACCGTGTCGTCGAGCATCTCAAGGCGGTCGCCGAGCCGGAGTACGTCGACGAAGTGCTCCAGGATGCCAGCGAATCGGCCCCCATCCCGGGCCTGCCCGGCGAGGGCGGTAACGGGGGTGGTGGCGGCGGCAGCGAGAGCGATCCGCTCTATGACGATGCCGTGCGCATCGTCACCGAAACCCGGCGCGCCTCCATCTCCGGCGTGCAGCGGCGGCTGAAGATTGGTTACAACCGGGCTGCCCGGCTGGTCGAGGAGATGGAGGCCGCCGGGGTGGTCGGGCCGTTGCAGTCCAACGGCGGTCGCGAGGTCCTGGCGCCGCCGCCGCCGGATGCCTGAGCGTTTCCCACGACGTGCCCATGCACGCAACCCCGGAGGCAAAACGCCCATGACGCCCATCCAACGAACCGCAATCGCGCTCGCCCTGGTGCTGGCGCTCGCGCTGAACGCCGTGCAAGCCGGGCAGCTGGCGGCACTGGAGGACTACTACCGCGATGTGGAGACGGTCCAGGGGGTGTTCAAGCAGTTCACTCTGGACGATCGCGGGCAGGTGATTGAGGAGTCCTCCGGTGACTTCGCCATCCACCGCCCGGATCGCTTTCACTGGTCCTACGCCGGCCCGTTCTCCCAAGAGATCATCGCTGACGGTGAGCGTCTCTGGGTCTACGACGTCGAGCTCGATCAGGTCACCGTGCGGGATCAGCGCGCCGTCCTGGGCAGTGCACCCGCGCAGCTGCTCTCCGGCGATTACGCTGATCTAGCGGAACTGTTCGAGTTGGCCGAGACCGAGGACTACGTCCGGCTCACTCCCCGCGACGGCGGCGAGGCCTTTGATGAGGCCCGGCTGGGTATGCGCGACGGGCACCCGAGTGCGCTGGAGATCGACGACGCCCTGGGGCAGGTGACCCGGGTCGAACTCGACGAGGTGCGCATCAACGAGTCCGTGGATGCCGACCGGTTCCGTTTCGACCCGCCGGAAGGGGTCGACGTCTACGAGACCGATCCGGACGAGGGGGTCCGTTGAGCGCACCTCCGAGTGCACCGCTGGCCGAGCGCATGCGCCCGCGCAGCATCGACGAGATGGCCGGGCAGGGGCATCTGCTCGATTCCGGTCGGGCGCTGGTGCAGAGCGTGGAGGCCGGGCGTCCCCACTCCATGATCCTGTGGGGGCCTCCAGGCAGTGGCAAGACGACGCTCGCCCGCCTGGTGGCCGAGCACGCCGAGGCCCGGTTCCTGACCCTCTCCGCGGTGACCGCCGGGGTGCGCGAGATCCGCGGTGCCATGGCCGAGGCCACGGATCTCTGGAAGACGGGCCGGCGCACGGTGCTTTTCGTCGACGAAGTGCACCGGTTCAACAAGGCGCAACAGGACGCCTTCCTGCCCTACGTGGAGGACGGCACGGTGGTCTTTATCGGGGCCACCACGGAAAACCCCTCCTTCGAGCTCAACAAGGCGCTGCTCTCGCGGGCGCGGGTCTACATGCTGCGGGCCCTGGACGATACGGCCCTGTCCGAGCTGCTCGAGCGGGCGTTGCGCGACCCGGAGCGCGGCCTGGGGGAGCGTCGGCTGCAGGCCACCGACGAGGCCCGGGCTCTGCTGCTGCGTGCCGCCGACGGCGACGCCCGGCGATTGCTCTCGGCCCTCGAGATTGCTGCGGACCTGGTCGATGCGCAAACCCTCGACGCCGATGCCGTGGCCGAGGCGGTCGCCGGCGGGGCACGGCGCTTCGACAAGGGGGGCGACGATTTCTACGATCAGATCTCGGCGCTGCACAAGTCGATCCGCGGTTCGGATCCGGACGCTGCGCTGTACTGGCTAGCGCGCATGCTCGATGGTGGCTGCGATCCGCTCTACATCGCCCGGCGGTTGATCCGGGTTGCCTCCGAGGACATCGGCAACGCCGACCCGCGGGCCCTGCAGGTGGCCCTGAACGCCGCCGAGGCGTACGAGCGTCTCGGTTCGCCGGAGGGGGACCTGGCCCTGGCCCATGCGGCCGCATTCCAGGCCTCGGTACCCAAGAGCAACCGCGTCTACACTGCCTGGCAGGCGGCCGAGCGGGACGTCCGCCGGTACGGCTCGCTGGAGGTGCCCATGCACTTGCGCAACGCCCCGACCGGGATCATGAAGGAGCAGGGTTTCGGCAGCGGTTACCGTTACGCCCACGATGAGCCGGAGGCCTTCGCCGCCGGCGTCGAGTACATGCCGGATGCGTTGGCCGGAACCCGGTACTACGAGCCCTCCGACCGCGGGCTGGAGCAGCGCATTGCCGAGCGCTTCCGGCGGTTGCGCACCCGGCAGGCGTAATGCGCGCCGCGCCGTGGCGCCGACCGCCCGGAAATCATTAGAATGCACGCCGCCATGGCGCCCGCCCCGGAACCAAGGAGCCTGCGACACCTATGATCAACCCCAAGCTGCTGCGTAACGATCCCGAAGGCATCGCCGCCAACCTGGCGCGGCGCGGATTCGAATTCGACGCCGCCGGCTACCGTGCGCTGGATGCCCGGCGGCGCGAGCTGCAGCAGGAGACGCAGACGCTGCAGAACCAGCGCAACGAGCGCTCCAAAGAGATCGGCGCGGCCAAGAAGCGCGGCGAGGACATCGAGCCGCTGAAAGCCGAGGTGGGCCGCATCGGCGAGCGCCTGAACGAAGCAGAGAACGCCCTGAGCGAGGTGCAGGAGCAGCTTGAGGCGCTCCATCTTGGCCTGCCCAACCTCCTCGACGACCAGGTTCCCGACGGTGAAGACGAAGCCGATAACCGCGAGCTCCGCCAGTGGGGTGGGATTCCGGCGCTGCCCTTCAAGCCGCGGGATCACGTCGATCTGGGCGAGCTGCTCGGCGGGATGGACTTCGAGGCGGCCGCGCGCATCGCCGGCAGCCGCTTCGTCACCCTCAGTGGGCCTCTGGCGCGGCTGCACCGGGCACTGACCCAATTCATGCTCGATCTGCACACCAGCGAGCACGGTTACACCGAGGTCTACGTCCCGTACCTGGTCAATGCCCGGGCGCTGACCGGCACCGGGCAGCTGCCTAAGTTCGAGGCGGATCTCTTCCGCGTCGAGCACGACCCCGATTTCTACCTGGCGCCGACGGCCGAGGTGCCGGTGACCAACCTGGTCCAGGAGCGCATCGTCGAGGACCCGGATATGCCGCTGCGCTTCGTCTGTCACACGCCGTGCTTCCGCTCCGAGGCCGGCAGCTACGGCAAGGACACCCGCGGTATGATCCGCCAGCATCAGTTCGAGAAAGTCGAGCTGGTCCAGGTGGTGCGCCCCGGGGAGTCGTGGGATGCGCTGGAAGCGCTCACCGGCCACGCCGAGGCGGTGCTGCGCCGACTGGCGCTACCCTACCGGGTGGTGTCGCTGTGCAGCGGAGACATCGGCTTCTCGGCGGCGCGCACCTACGATCTGGAAGTGTGGCTGCCGGCGCAGGAGCGCTACCGGGAGATCTCCTCCTGCTCGAACTTCACCGACTTCCAGGCGCGGCGCCTGCAGGCGCGCTGGCGCAACCCCGAGACCGGCAAACCGGAGCCGGTGCACACACTCAACGGCTCTGGACTGGCCGTGGGGCGCTGCCTGGTGGCGATCCTGGAGAACTACCAGGAGGCCGATGGTCGGGTGAGCGTCCCCGAGGCACTGGTCCCGTACATGGGCGGGGTGCGCGTTCTGGGCGACTGAGAGCGCCCGGCCCCTGAATCCCGATCACCGGCGTGCGGCGGGATCTCCGGTCGCGGACGGGACGCGGCAGTATCGGGAGGAAGCCCCGCAAGGGGCGGGCCGGGCATTGCGCCCGGCCCGATACGCACGGATCCGGCGGGTTACTCGTTGGCCAGCCCGAGCAGGTGCAGCAGGCTGGTGAACAGGTTGTAGATGGCCACGTAGAGGGTGATGGTGGCCATGATGTAGTTGTCCTCACCGCCGTTGATCATCTCGCTGGTCTGGTAAAGGATCAGCCCGCTCATCAGGATCATGAACATCACGCTGACCGCCAGCGACAGGCCCGGCATCTGCAGGAAGTAGGCGGCCAGGGCGGCGACGAACGCGACCAGGATCCCGGCGAAGAGGAAGCCGCGCATGAAGCTGAAGTCGCGCCGGGTAGTCAGGGCGTAGGCCGACAGGCCCAGGAAGATCGCCGCCGTGCCACCGAAGGCCATCATCACGGTCTGACCGCCGTTGGGCAGGCCCAGGTAGAGGTTGATGATCGGCCCCAGGGTGTAGCCCATGAACCCGGTCAGGGCGAAGATCGACGCCAGCCCCCAGACGCTGTTGCGCAGGTACTGGGTCAGGAAAAGAAGACCGAAGAACCCGCCGAGGACGACGAAGATGTTCAGACGCGGTGCGTCGGTGAGCACGGCCGCGCCGGCCGTCACGGCGCTGAACGCCAGCGTCATGGCCAGAAGGATGTAAGTGTTGCGGATCAGCCGGTTGGTGGCCAGCGCCTGGGTGGCGGCACCGCCGGTTGCCGTCGCGACGCGACTATCGGAATAGCGCTCGGACATAGGGTCTGCCTCCTTGTTCGGTTCCGCGATCGTGGGCCGCAGCGTCTACGGCTAGCGCGCCCATTATCGACGTTCTGGCCGGTCGACGCTACATTGTCCCGCGGGTCGTGCCGTTTCGCTTGCACCCGGCATCCAATATGAATAGATTGGCCGCGCAATCGCGCCAACCGGGGCAAGTGTGCCCGGGAAACGCTCGCCAGGAGGACAATCGCTTGAACATCGTCTGTCTCGATCTCGAGGGCGTGCTGGTTCCGGAGATCTGGATCAACCTCGCCGACATCACCGGCATCGACGCCTTCCGCGCCACGACGCGGGACGTTCCGGACTACAACGAGCTGATGACCATGCGCCTGGCGGACATGGACCGGCACGGCCTGGGACTGGCCGACATCCAGTCCGTGGTGGCCCGGCTCGAGCCGCTGCCCGGGGCCCGCGAGTTCCTCGACGGGCTGCGCGCCGACTATCAGGTGATCATCCTCTCCGACACCTTCTACGAGTTTGCCCGTCCGCTGATGGCGCAGCTCGGCTGGCCGACGCTGTTCTGCCACAGCCTTGAGGTGAGCGAGGCGGGTCGGATTGCCGACTTCCACATCCGCCTCGAGGATCACAAGCGACAGGCCGTGGAATCGCTGCGCAGCCTGAACTTCCGGGTAGCCGCCGCTGGCGACTCTTACAACGACACGCGGATGCTCGGCGCAGCGGACCAGGGGATCTTCTTCTGCCCACCAGCGGAGATCGCCGGGCAGTTCCCGCAGTTCCCGGTTACCCACGATTACGCCGCGCTGCGCCAGGCCCTAGACGAGGCCTTCGCGCGCGGCTGATTGCGACCGCCCTGCGTCAGGGAAGGGGTCCCCATGCGAGTAGGTATCATCGCCGATACCCACGGCTTCCTCGACCCACGCATCGCCGACCACATCGCCGAGTGTGACCTGGCGGTGCACGCCGGCGATGTGGGCGGGGCCGATGTGCTCTGTGCCATGCAGCCGCGCGAGGAGGTGGTGGCCGTACGCGGCAACGTCGACGGGCCAGAGACCTGGCCGGACCACGAGGCGCACATGCTCGAGAACCTGCCGGCGCACTCGGTCCTTGACCTGCCCGGCGGCGAGCTGGCGGTCATCCACGGCGATGGCTACGAGCCCGCCTCGCGCCGGCATGAGCGCCTGCGCGCGGCCTTCCCGCGGGTGCGGGCCATCGCCTGCGGGCACAGCCACCAGCTGAGCGTCGACGACAACACGCAGCCGTGGGTGCTCAACCCGGGGGCCGCGGGCCGTGTGCGGGTCAACGAGGGGCCGTCGATGCTCATCCTCGACTGCGAGGAAGATGGCTGGTCGGTGCAGGTGGTGCAGCTGCCGCCCCGCAAGTACCGGGCTATTACCGGCCACGAGGAGTAGCCGGCACTCGTGGGGGGCGTACCGCGCCAGCTCCGGGCGCTGCGTGAGCGCATTGAGGGGGCCTTCGGCCCGCAGCGCCCGATCCTGCGGCGCCGTCTGGCCGGGCTCGAACGGCGTGCCCGGCAGGGCAAGCCCTTCGACCGCGGGGTGGCGCGCCTGGAGCAGGATCTGGCCGCCGCCGAGGCGGAGGTCGCCCGGCGCCGGGACGAGGCCGTGGCGCTTCGCTACGACCCCGACCTGCCGGTGGTCCAGCGCCGCGAGGAACTGCTCGAGGCCCTGCGCGATCACCAGGTCGTGGTGGTCTGTGGTGCCACGGGCTCGGGTAAATCCACCCAGCTGCCCAAGATGTGCCTGGAGCTTGGCCTGGGCAGCCGCGGACTGATCGGCCACACCCAGCCACGGCGCATCGCCGCCCGGGCGCTGGCCGAGCGCCTGGCCGAGGAGACGGATACCCGGATCGGGGAGACGGTGGGCTACAAGGTCCGTTTCACCGATCAGGTGGGTGAAGAGAGCCGGATCAAGCTGCTTACCGACGGGATGTTGCTCGCCGAGATCCAGTCCGACCGGCACCTGGACGCCTACGACACCCTGATCATCGACGAGGCCCACGAGCGCAGCCTCAACATCGACTTCATCCTCGGCTATCTCAAGCGCCTGCTGCCGCGCCGGCCGGACCTGAAGGTGATCGTCACCTCGGCGACCATCGATCCGGAGCGCTTCGCCGAGCATTTCGACGGCGCACCGGTGCGCGAGGTGTCCGGACGCACGTACCCGGTGGAGATCCGCTACCGGCCCTACGAGGAGCGCGAGGGGGTTGAGCAGCCCCAGGCGGTGACCGAGGCGGTGCATGAGCTCGCCCGTGAGGGCCCGGGCGACGTGCTGGTCTTTCTCTCCGGTGAGCGCGAGATCCGCGAGTGCGCCGAGGCCCTGCGCAAGCAGCCGCCCCGGGGCACCGAGATCCTGCCGCTCTACGCCCGGCTCTCCAGCGCCGAGCAGCAGCGGGTCTTCCATCCCGGCGCCGGCGGGCGAAGGGTGGTGCTCGCCACCAACGTGGCGGAGACCTCGCTGACCGTTCCCGGCATCCGCTACGTGGTGGATACCGGGCGGGCGCGGATCAGCCGCTACAGCCATCGAACCAAGGTCTCGCGGCTGCCGGTCGAGCCCATCGCCCAGGCCTCCGCAGACCAGCGCGCCGGTCGCTGCGGGCGCGAGGCGCCGGGGATCTGCATCCGTCTCTACAGCGAGGAGGATTACGCGAGTCGGCCCCGCTATACCGACCCGGAGATCCTGCGCACCAACCTCGCCGGGGTCATCCTGCAGATGAAGGCCATGGGCCTGGGCGATATCGAGCGCTTTCCGTTCGTCGAGCCCCCGGAGCGGCGCTACATCAACGACGCCCTGCGCCTGCTCTTCGAGCTCGAGGCCGTGGATGAGCGCCGGGAACTCACCGACCTGGGCCGGCGCCTGGCGCGCATCCCGGCGGATCCGCGCATCGGTCGCATGCTGCTCGCTGCCCGCGAGACGGGTGTGCAGCGCGAAGTCCTGATCATCGCCGCCGCGCTCTCCGTGCAGGATCCGCGTGAGCGGCCGATGGAGGCGCAGGAGGCCGCGGACCGGGCCCATGCGCGCTGGCACGATCCGAAGAGCGATTTCGCTGCCCTGCTGAGGCTGTGGGATGATTACCAGGCGCAGCGGCGCAGCCTGTCCCGGCGCAAGCTGACGCAGTGGTGCCGGGAGCACTTCCTAGCGCCACAGCGCATGCGTGAGTGGGCCGACATCCGCCGCCAGTTCGCGGAGATGCTCAAGGAGGCGGAGCGCCGCCGGTCCTCCGGCGACGAGGGCGGGCAGGGCGAGTCGGCGGGGCGGTCCGACGAGGCGGACTTCCCCTACGAGGCCGTCCACCGGGCCCTGCTCACCGGGCTGCTCAGCCAGGTGGCCACCCTGCACGAGGAGCGCACCTACCTCGGCGCGCGCGGCGTCAAGCTGCAGATCTTCCCCGGATCGGGGCTGGCGCGGCGTCGCCCCAAGTGGATCGTGGCCGCCGAGCTGATGGAAACCAGCCGGCTCTTCGCCCGCACGGTGGCCGAGATCCGCCCGGAGTGGGTCGAGCAGCTGGCCGGGCACCTGGTCTCGCGTAGCTACGGCGAGCCGCGCTGGGAGAAGCGGGCCGGGCGTGTGGTCACCGAGGAGCAGGTGAGTCTATTCGGGCTCACCCTGGTCTCGGGGCGCAAGGTCGACTACGGGCGGCTCGACCCGCAGGAGGCGCGGCGGCTGTTCCTGCGTGACGGCCTGGTCGCCGGCGAGATCCGTACCCGCGGCTCGTTCCTGGCCCACAACCAGGCCCTCGTCGACGATGTCGAGCGTCTCGAGGCCAAGGCCCGGCGGCGCGACGTCCTCGTCGATGAAGAGCAGCTGGTGGCCTTCTACGATGCCCGCATACCGGCGGAGATCCACGATGCCGCGGCCTTCGAGCGTTGGCGCCGGCGCGCCGAACGGGACGACCCGCAGTGCCTGTATATGACCCGCGAGGCGCTGATGCGCCGGGATACAGAGGAGATCTCCGTCGATCAGTACCCCGACCGAATGACCGTCGGCGGGGTGGAGCTGGCCCTGGAGTACCACCTGGAGCCGGGCAGCGAGCGTGACGGGGTCACCGCCGTGATCCCGGTGGCGGCGCTGAAACAGTTGCAGCCCGAGCCGTTCGAGTGGCTGGTGCCGGGACTGCTGCAGGAGAAGGTAACGGCCTTGATCCGCGGACTGCCCAAGGCCCTGCGCAAGCACTTCGTGCCGGCGCCGGATTTCGCCCGCGCTGTGCTGGAGGCGGTGCCCCACCGGGAGGGGGCGCTGACCGACGCGGTGGCCCGCCACCTGCAGCGGGTTACCGGGGTGGAGCTGCCGCCTGGCGCCTTTGAGGCCGTGGAGCTGCCGGAGCACCTGCGCATGGCCTTCCGTGTGGTAGACCGCGAGGGCCGCACCCTGGAGGAGGGTCGCGATCTGCTTGCGCTCCAGTCCGGGCTGAGCGAGGCGGCCAGCGAGGAGTTTGCCGCCACGGGCGGCGGCAGCGGCTCTGGCCCCGGCACCGAGTGGCACCGCGAGGGCATCACCGCCTGGGATTTCGGGCCGCTGCCCGAATCGGTGGTGCTGGAGGAGGGCGGTGTCCGCTTCCAGGGCTACCCGGCGCTCCGGGATGAAGGGGACTCCGTCACCCGGCTGCTGCTCGATGCTGCCGAGCCTGCTGTGGCACAGACCCACGCCGGGGTGCGGCGGCTGTTCATGCTGGCCCTGCCGCAGCAGGTGCGCGCGCTGCGTAAGCTCGATGAGCTCAAGGCCCTGCGGCTCAAATACCGCGGCCTGGGCAGCGATGATCAGCTGCGTGAGGCCTTGCTGCGGGCGGTCTTCGACCGCTGCTTCCTCGCCGACGGGCTGCCGCGGGATGCCGCGACCTTCGAGGCCCGCCTCGCCGCCGGGCGCGGCGAGCTGGTCTCCTGCGCCCAGGGCCTGTGTGCCGCCCTGGATGACGTACTGACCCGCTACCAGTCGCTGCGCCAGGCGCTGAAAAAGCTCAACAGTCCCGCCCTGCTGGAGAGCCTGCGGGACATCGACGAGCACCTGAACAGCCTGGTTTACCCCGGCTTCCTGGAAGACCTGCCGCCGCAGCGATTCGGCGAGCTGCCGCGTTACCTGCGGGGGCTCGAACGCCGGGTGGAGAAGCTGAGACTTGACCCGGCCAAGGATCGAGCGCCGCTGCGCACCATCCGCCCCTGGCACGAGCGGGTGCATCAACGCCTGGCGGCGCGGGCCGAGCGCGGCGTTCCGGATCCGGCACTGGAGCAACTGCGCTGGATGCTCGAGGAGTACCGTATCTCGCTCTTCGCCCAGGACGTCGGTGCCCGGGAGAAGGTCTCGGAGAAACGCCTCCAGGAGCTCTGGCGGGAGGTGGCGTGAGCCGCCGCACGGTGGTCCTCGCTGGGCCGCCGCACTGGGGGCGCGATACGGCGGCGCGACAGCTCCCCGCCGACGCCCGGATCTGCTGGATCGGCGAGCCGCCGGCGGAGGGGTTGCCCGATCGGGTGGAGCGGCTGGTGGCACGGGACTTCCGGCGCGTGCTCGGGCGCACCGTGGATCTCTTGGTCTACGACGCGCACGCCGGTGTCGATGCAGATGCCCTCGGTGCCGCGGTCGGATCATTGCGCGGGGGCGGCGTGCTGGTCATGCTCACGCCGGCCTGGGGGCAGTGGCCGAGCGCTCCGGATCCGCTGCTCGGTCGGCTGATCCCTGCCGGGCACCGGCGGGAGGAGGTCGGCACTCGCTTCCTCCGGCGCCTGATGGTCGGGCTGGAGCAGTCTTCGAGCGTCGCCTGCCTGACCCCGGCGCAACCGCCCCCCGACCTCGAGCCGGCGCCGCCGCCGGTGCCCCATGGTGACCACCCCTACGGTTGCCGAAGCGCCGATCAACAGCGCGCCGTGGAGGCGGTGATGCGGGTGGTCGACGGTCACCGCCGCCGCCCGGCGGTGCTAACCGCCGATCGTGGTCGCGGCAAGTCCGCCGCGCTGGGCATTGCGGTGGGTGAGCTCCTGCTTCAACGCCGGGTGCAGCGGGTGGTGATCACCGCGCCGACGATCCACGCCGCCGACGGTCTGTTCGAGCACGCCGCCGAGCGCTGCGGCGGCGTGCGGGTCGAGCGCCGCCGCCTGTGCTGTGCCGGTGCCGAGGTCGTCTACCGCGAGCCCGAGGCACTGATCGACCGTCCGGAAACCGGCGATCTGCTGCTGGTGGACGAGGCCGCGGGGCTGCCGGTGGATCTGCTTCGGCGTCTACTCGAGCACGCCTCGCGCATCGCCTTCGCGAGCACGGTGCACGGCTACGAGGGCAGTGGGCGTGGCTTCGACCTGCGCTTTCGAGGCGTGCTCGATGCCGAGGCCCCCGGATGGCGGGCAGTCCGGCTGGAGACGCCGATCCGCTGGGAGCTCGACGATCCCCTGGAGGCGTGGCTGGGGCGCGTGCTCTGCCTCGACGCCGAGCCGGCCGAACTCGGGGACACCGCAGAGGCCCCGGCAGCGCGGATCGTGCCGGTCAGCCAGGAGGCTTTGGCGCAGGATGAGCAGCGGCTGCGCCAGGCCTTTGGGCTGCTGGTGGCGGCCCACTACCGGACGCGACCCTTCGACCTCCACCAGCTCCTCGATGGCCCGCGGCGGCACCTGTTCTTGGCCGAGGAGGCAGGTGCCGTGGTCGGCGTGGCGGTGGCTGCCGAGGAGGGCGGGCTTGATCCGGCAACGGCCCACGAGGTGTGGGCCGAGCGGCGTCGGCCCCATGGCCACCTGCTGCCCCAGGCCCTGGCCACCCACGCCGGCATCGAGGCGGCACCCACCGGCCGCGCCCTGCGCATCCAGCGCATCGCCGTTCACCCCCGGCGACGGGGGCGTGGGCTGGGCGCCGCGCTGGTCGATGCCGTGACCGAGCGTGGCCGCAGGAACGGCTGTGCCCTTGTCGGCACCAGCTTCGGCGCTACGCCGGGGCTGATCCACTTCTGGCGGGCCTGTGGCTTGCACGCCGTGGCGGTGGGGGCCCGGCGGGATGCGGCCAGTGGCGAACACTCGGCGCTGATGGCCCGGGGCCTCGATGCGAAAGGTGCCGCGTGGGTGGAGCAGGCCGGCTTTCGGCTCGGTGCCGGGGCCTCGGCGCTTCTGGCCGAGCCGCTGGCGCGCATGGATCCGCAGGTCGCCCTGGCTGTGGTCCGCGCTGCGCAGGGCGCCGAGCCGCCGGCGCCGAGCGACTGGCAGCGGCGGGAGCTGGCCGGCTTCGCCCACAGCCTGCGCGGGTACGCTGCGGCGCTGCCGGCGTTGCGTGTCCTGGCCGAGGCGGTGCTGATCGATTCGGACCGGTCGCGCGGGCGCATGTCGCACTGTGAGGCGGCTTTCATCGGCAAGGTCCTGCAGCACCGACCCTGGGTGGACGCCGCGCAGCGGCTCGGCGTCTCGGGGCGTCGTCCGACTTTGGCCGCCCTGCGCCAGGCGGTGGCCGATTCACTCCCGGAATGACCGGCCCAGGGCCTCCATCCGCGCGCGCTGTTCAAACTGCTCCTGACGCTCGACCTCCTCGGGATCATCCGGGCTCGCCGGGCAGCGGCCGGGGTGGACCAGGGTCAGCCGGCTCAGGCACTCCTCGTAGAGCTCCGGAGTCTCGTAGTGGCACTGGCCGCAGTCCGGCATGTGCTGGGTCAGGGTCTCGTTGCCCTCATTGAGGGCGATCCGCACCGAGGCGTCGTTCTTGCAAATGTGGTCGTGATCGGTGACCACCACCTCGCCGTTGCCCTCGGGGATCGGCGTCAGGCAGCGGTCGCACAGCTCGCGCGTGCGGCGCTGGACCTCCTCGACGATGTGCGGATGCCGCGGGGCGAGCAGGTTGAAGCGCTCCCAGCTCTCGCGGTCGTGCTGGCGCCGGCCGCGTTCGGCCGTGGTCTCGCTGCGCACCGGGACGTGGTGGCGCGGGTCGCCCTCGCTGGCGGCGCGAGCGGCTTCGCGGGCTTCGCGTCGGCGCCGCTCCGAGCGCGCCGCTAGATCGAACTTCTTGACCGCTTCCGCCAGGTGGATGTCCTTGCCTTCGACGATGTACGGCCGCAGCTCCGAGCCGCTGTCGGCGGCGTAGCCCTGAGGGGTACCGTGGCCGGGCAACGGGGCCCAGAGGATGGGCCGGCCGGCGAAGGCGGCGGCGGTCTCGCAGGCCCGCTGCACCGCGTTGGGGTTGACCCCGCGGCCGCCCTCCAGATGCAGGTGCTCCCGGGGGAGGGCGTAGATGACGTAGCGCTGCGACTCCATGGAGGAGTCGATGAGCAGGCTGGCATGGTGGCCTTCGGTGGAGCGCTGGTCGGTGGTGACCTCAAGCTCGGGGAGGCACTGCTGGATGCTCTCGGCCAAGGCAGCCGAGAGCTCGGGATAGGGGCCGCCCCGGGCGGCGATCTGGCGGCGGCGCTGCTCTTGCTCGCGCAGCTCTCGGTGACGACGCCAGGCCGGGATGAGCTTGCTCAGTGCCGCGGCGAAGCACAGCAGCCCGAGGAACAGAAAGACGGGTGCCAGCGCGCTGAGGGTTTCGTAGACTGCCCGGGGAAGATCCGGCGACGGGCGGCTGACCAGGCCAGGCAGCAGGCTGATGATGAAAAAGATGGCCGCGCCACGCTGCCAGTACTTCACATCCCGGGCCACGGCGGCGCTGAAGCCTTCTGCCTGGCGCTCGTAGGAGGCGGCCACCGCCCAGATGAGCAGTGCCAGCACGACCGCCACGATGCTGATGCCGGTTACAACCATGGAGCCGATCATAGAGCGGGCGTCGGGTGTCGGCAATGCACCGCCGGCCGGTGGGGTAACGGTGTGGGTTGGGCGGGCGACGGTGTTTGCAGTACCATCATCGGGTTATCACATCACGGAGGCACCATGAGCGAACCGGAGCAGACGCCGGAGACCGAAGAGCACGTCGACCCGCAGTCGCTGGGCGTCGATGAGATCGTCGAGCAGATGCGCATCGTGCGGGTGCGCTACACCCTGGCCGACACCTCGGCCTACGTGCGCTACCTGCCGCGTTTCAACCCGCAGCCGGAGGATCTGACCGTCCACGTGGACCCCTTCGCCGAGCACCACGAGGGCGCCGAGATCACCGGCGAGTTCCGCCTCCCCGAGCTTGTCAACGAACTCATCCACGCCTACATCCGGGTCCACGTCTTCGCGAGCCGCGAGCAGCGCAACTACTTCGTCGGTGGCTTCGACGACGCGCTCACCCAGCTCGACTTTGTCGGCGGCGGTTTCGGCTTCAACCGCCTGTGGATCACCGTGGGCACGACGAACATCGGCATGCCGGTGTGCATCTACCTCGGGCAGCGTACCGCCGTCAATCGCCAGCCCACCGTCTCGTTGGTGGACCACCGGGAGAACCCCCGGGGCGATGTCGTCTACCGGGCCGTCGGTGGCTACGGGGACCACGTCGGTGAAGAGTACTTCTAAGGGCAGCCGGGGGAACAAGACGTGCGTGCACAGAGAGGCCCGCTGAAAGGGTTGAACGTCCCGCTGACCGGCACGGCCGCGCTGATCGTGATCGGGTTCCTGATCTTTGGCGCCTGGGATCCGGAGTACGCAGAGACAGTCTTCGAAGGGGTCAGCGGTTGGGTCCTCGATACCTTCAAGTGGTACTACATCGGGGTTGTCGCCTTCTTCCTGCTGTTTGCGCTGTTCCTGATGTTCAGCCGCTTCGGCGATCTCAAGCTCGGCGACGACGACCGTCCGCCGGAGTTCAGCTACTTCGCCTGGTTCTCCATGCTCTTCGGCGCCGGCATGGGCATCGGTCTGCTGTTCTGGAGCATAGCCGAGCCGGTCTGGCACTTCCAGGGCAACCCCTTTATCGACGAGGGGGAGACGGCCGCTGCGGCTGAGTCGGCCATGCGCCTGACTTACTTCCACTGGGGATTCCATCCCTGGGCGATCTACGCCATCGTGGCGCTGTCGCTGGCCTTCTTCTGCTACCGCAAGAAGCTGCCGCTGGCCATCCGCTCGGCGCTCTACCCGCTGATCGGCAACCGCATCTACGGGCCGCTGGGGCACGCGGCGGACGTGCTGGCCGTCTTCGGCACCATCTTTGGGGTGGCTACCTCGCTCGGGTTCGGTGCGATCCAGATCAATACGGGCCTGGACGAATTGTTCGGGATCGGGCTAAGCACCACGAATCAGCTGCTCATTGTCGCCGTGGTGACGCTCATCGCGGTCGGGTCGGTGGTCTCCGGGGTCGGGCGAGGGGTGAAGGTCCTCTCGCAGCTGAATCTGATCCTCAGCGCCGTGATCCTGCTCTTCTTCCTGACCCTGGGGCCGACGCTCTATCTGCTCTCGAGCTTTGTCCAGGGTATCGGTGACTACCTGCAGAACGTGGTCTACCTGAGCTTCTGGACGGACGCCAGCGGCGCCCGCGAGGCCGATGGGTGGCAGAAGTCCTGGACAGCCTTCTACTGGGGCTGGTGGATTGCCTGGGCGCCCTTCGTGGGCATGTTCATCGCCCGCATCTCGCGCGGCCGGACGATCCGGGAGTTCCTCGGTGGTGTGCTGCTGGTTCCGACGCTGCTTGCCCTGGCCTGGCTGACCGTCTTCGGCGGTACCGGGCTGTATCAGGAGCTCTTCGGTGCCGGCGGGCTGGTGGACGCCGTGGCGGAGGACGAGACCATCGCCCTCTACTACACCATCGAGGCCGTCGCCCCCGGGGTGATCGCCACCCTCTTCGCGGTGATCGCCACGGTCCTGATCGCCACCTACTTCATCACCTCGTCGGACTCGGCGACGCTGGTGGTGACCATGCTCCTGTCCGTGGGTAATACCGAGCCGCCGACGTACCAGCGTGCCTTTTGGGGTGTCGCTGAGGGGTGTGTGGCCGGTGTCCTGCTAATCGCCGGCGGATTGGCGGCGCTGCAGGCGGCGGCCATCGTCTCGGCGTTGCCGTTCTCGCTGCTGATGCTGCTGATGTGCTACGCCCTGATCCGCGGCCTGCAGGAGGAGAAGCGGCGCATGCAGCTCTCCTGGCAGCCGGGGCAGGGGCCGCCGGCGGCGCCGCACCTCTAGGGGGTGACCCGGACGCCCGCCGCGCGATGCGGCGGGCGTCTCCGGACATCCCGCGGCCTGCAAGCAACCGGCGGAGCGTCCGATGATCGCCACAGCCATCGAAGCCGGCACCAACATCCTCGACGTCACCGCAACGGTGGCGCCCTGGCTGCTCATCGGCCTGGCGCTGGGGGCGGTGGTCCAGGTGTTGATCCCGACCCACCGGCTCCGTCAGTGGCTGGGCGGTTCGGGGGTTGCGCCGGTGGCCCGTGCCGCGGTGATCGGAGCGCCGCTGCCGCTGTGCTCCTGCGGCGCCATCCCCACCGCGCTCTCCCTCCACCGCGGGGGGGGCTCGCGCGGGGCCTCCACGGCCTTTCTGGTGGGCACGCCGGGGATCGGCATCGACTCGGTGGTGTTGACCTGGGTGCTGATGGGTCCGTTCATGGCGGTCTCACGGGTGGTGGGTGCCGTGGCCACGGCCATCGCCACCGGGCTGGCCGTGGGCCGGGTGCCGCCGGCCGTGCCGGCGACGGTCGGAGAGGCCGGCTGCGCGTCGGGGTGCACGGGGTCGACGGACCATGCCGAGTACGCTCCGGACCCCGGGCCGGTGCGCCACATGGGCCGGGTGATGCTCCGGCTCATCGATGACATTGGCACCTGGCTGATCATCGGCCTGATCCTCGCCGGGCTGATGATCACCTTCGTCCCGCCCGGTTCTCTGGCGGCCTGGGGCAGCGGGCTGCTGGCCATGGTTGTGCTGGCCCTGGTGGGGATCCCGCTGTACGTCTGTGCCACGGCGGCCACGCCGGTGGCCGCGGCGATGCTGATCGCCGGGGTGTCGCCGGGGGCGGTGCTGGTCTTTTTGATTGCCGGGCCGGTGACCAGCCTGGCCACGCTGCTGGTCCTGCGCCGGGAGCTGGGCACCCCGGCCGCAGGGGTCTATCTGGGCAGCATCGTCGTAGCGGCCCTGATGGTCGGACTGGTCGTCGATGGCGTGGTGGCCCTGGGCGGGCTCGAGCCGGCGGCCATGGCCGGTGCCGCCCGGGAGATCTGGCCGGAGTGGGTCGAGCGTGCCGCCGCCGGTGTCATGCTGACGTTGATCATTGTCCCGGCGCGCCGGGCGGTGCGCCGCGCCGGCCACTGGGCCTGGTCGGTTGCCCGGGGCGGGCGTCGGGTCCGGACCTGAGGGATACGCCCCTGGGGAGGCCTCGGCGGGCGTTGGAGCGGGGCGGCCCCCAGGAGGGTGGGTGCGCTCAGCTGAACAGGCGCAGCAGGGTCTGGCGCGCCGTCTCCGGCTCGAACGGCTTGTCGCAGATGGTGTCCACCCCGGCCTGGGTCACCCCGGCCAGGCTGGCGTGGTCGGGACGGGAGCTGATCATCAGGATGGGCAGGTGCAGGAACTGCGGCTGTTCGCGGACGTAGCGGACCAGCTCGGCGCCGTCCATCTCCGGCATGTTGTAGTCGGTAACGATCAGATCGAAGCTCGAGCGGTGCAGTGCCTCCACCGCCTCGCGCCCGTTGGCGGCCTCGACGAAGTGCTCCGCCCCGAGGGTCTCGAAGACCCGGCGCAGGTAGCTGCGCGCCATGCGGCTGTCGTCCACCAGCAAAAAGCGCAGGGTGGTGATGTCCACGTGGTCGAGTTCGAGCTCCTGCTCGCTGAGCAGGTCCACGCTGGCGCGCACCGCCCGGTCCAGATCATCGGCGGTGAACGGCTTGGGCAGGATGGCCATGACCCCGGACTGGCGCAGGGTCTCCAGCTGCCCGCGGTCGCGCACGCTGGAGACCAGCATGAAGGGCTGGTCGGCGGTGGCCGGCTCGTCGCGGAGTTCGAGCAGGAAGTCCTCGGCGGTCCCGTCGGGCAGGTACATGGCGCTGACCACCAGATCGGGCCGCATGGCCCGGAACCGCTCGCGGGCGTCGGCCAGCGTGCCGGCCTCCTCCAGGTGGTGGATGCCGGCCTCGCGCAGGCTTTCGGCGAGGATCCGCCGCTGCACGTCGGAGGGCTCCACCAGCAGGACGGCGAGTTCGGAGACGGTGATGGTCGGGGTCATACCCTGGCTCCTTGCATGGATTCCGGCTGCCGGCAGTATGCCCCCGCACGATGACTGCGGCTAGTCCCGCTCGAAGCGCTCCGGGTAGCGTTCCCGGGCGCGGGCGATCTTCGGCGCGATCATGGCCCGGCAGTAGGGGGCCTGCGGGGCGCCGTCGTAGTAGCGCTGGTGCTCCGGCTCGGCAGGGTAGAAGGCGTAGAGTGGCTCGACCTCGGTGACCACCGGGCCGGTCAGGGCGCCGGACTCATCCAGTTCGCGGATGAGCTCCACGGCGGTGCGCCGCTGCTCTTCGTCGGCGTAGAGGATGATGGAGCGGTACTGGCTGCCGACATCCGGCCCCTGCCGGTTGCGCTGGGTGGGGTCGTGTATGGTGAAGAAGACCTCGAGGAGCTCGCGGTAGCCGATCTGTTCGGGGTCGAAGCGCACCTGCACCACCTCGGCGTGGCCGGTGGTGCCGCTGCACACCTGGCGATAGGTCGGGTGCTCGGTCGCGCCGCCGGCGTAGCCGGAGACGGCCGCCTCGACCCCGCGCAGGCGCTGGAAGACCCCCTCGATGCACCAGAAACACCCGCCGCCGAAGGTCGCCGCCCGGGTCTCTGCCATGGTCCTGTCCCCCCGTTCCAAGGTCGTATTCGACAGTGTGGCATCCCGCGGCAGCGGGTGCGTAGCCAGCGCCTAGAAGCGCCAGTTGGCGGAGGCGGCGAAGATCTGCACGTTGGATTCGTACTCGCCGTCCACCGGATCGACCCCGGCAGCTTCGAGTTCCTCACGGTCGGCGACGGTGATCTCGGCATCGTCCAGCCAGATGTAGGTGTAGCCGAAGTCGACGCTCAGCTGCTCGGCCGCCGCCGGGTACCAGCTGCCGCCCACCGCCAGCCAGGTGCGGTCCTCGTCGGGGATGCGCGGCGTGCGGTTGCTGTCGCCGGTGGGCGTCTGGTCGTAGGCCACCCCGGCGCGCAGGTCCCAGCGCTCGTTGAGGTCGAAGCGGGTGCCCAGGGAGAGCAGCCAGGTGTCGTCCCAGTCGTAGTCATCGGACTGTTCGAGGATTGGATCGCCTGCGGCGTCCACGAGGATGGCTTCATCGAATTGGATGGCCAGCTCGTCGAAATCACTCCACTGGGTCCAGGTGGCGTCGGCGAGCAGGGTCCACCGGCGGTCGAGTCGGTGGCTGACACCCAGGTTGAGGCTGGCCGGGATGTCCAGATCCGCCTCGCCGCCGGTCTCGGTGCCCAATCCAAGGTCCTCGCTGAGTTCGGCGTCGCCGGATAGGGTGTGGCTCATGCCGTGGCGGTAGGCGATGCCGAGTTGGGTGGCCTCGGTGACGGCGTAGTGGGCGCCCAGGTTGAAGCCGTACGACCAGTCGTCGCCCTCCACGCTGAGTTTGTTGTCATCGTTCGGGTCGCTTGGATTATTTGACACCATCTGCGACAGCGTCGCATCGGCGTACTGGGCCGACACCCCAAAGCCCACGGAGAGCCGCTCGTCCACCCGCCAGCCGAGCTGGGGGTTGATGTCGATGGTGACCAGGTCGGTGTTGACGGCGTCGTAGCGGCCCACCCAGTCCTCCGGGTAGTCGGTCTCCAGGCCGTAGGGGACGTTGATGCCGAGCCCGGCGCGCAGGTCCGGGGCCAGGTCGAAGCCGGCGTAGAAGACCGGGGCCAGGGCGCTCTCGCCACCACTGGCGCTCGCATCGAAGCCAAGCGCTCCGGCGGCCTGCGGGTCATCCGCCTCGAAATCGAAGGTCGGGTCGATGTAGCTGAGGACCAGTTCCGCCTCGGCACCGCGACCGGCGTGTACGCCGAGGGTGGCCGGGTTGAAGAAGGTGTGGCTGATGTCGTGGGCGTCCGCGCTGCGTCCGGCGAAGGCGCTGCCGAGCAGCGAGGCGCTCTGCTCCTGGAGCTGAAAGGCGGCCCCGTGGGCGCTGGTGGCGGCCCCGCCGAGGGCGAGCAGGCAGGGCGCGAGGTAGACGGCGCGACGGGTCGGGTGCATGGTTTTCCTCCTGGCGCTGGGTGTTGTTGTGTCGTTATCAGCGGTGTCCCCGGGGCACCGCGGGTGCACTCGGTGGCGAGCCACGGCACAACGGTAGGCCGGTCTTTGCTGCGGGATCAATAGGTTGGCCGAGCGCGTTGTGTGCACCTGCAGCATCGACGGCGCGGGGGGTAGTTGTGGCGCCGCGGCGGCTGGTTGATCTTCGCCGGCGGGCTCGTAGACTGGGCGGCACCATCCAGACATGACGGCGGTCTCAGTTGCGGACGGCCGCCGCAGGGCAGGGACGAAACATGACCGCAGAGACGGACAACGGTGCCGGGATCGGCCTCGAGCACGCCCGGCGCCTCTTCCGGGGCTCACCCCACGGGGCGCTGATCGGCCTGGAACTGGTGGAGCTCGGGGACGATCATCTCATCGCCCGGGTGCCGTACCGCCCGGAGCTGATCGGCAATCCGGAGACCGGCCACATCCACGGCGGCGTGATCACCACGCTCATCGACCAGAGCTGCGGGGCGGCGGTGCTGATGGCCACCGGCCCGGCGGAGCGGATCGTCACCCTCGACCTGCGGGTCGATCACTTGCGCCCGGCGGCCGCCGGGCGGGACGTCTACGCCCGCTGCGAGTGCTACCGCCTGGCCGGTGAAGTCGCCTTCGCCCGGGCCGTGGCCTACGAGGACGACCCGGCGGAGCCGTTCGCCACCAGCATGAGCGCCTTCATGCGCCTGCGCGAGGGGGTGGGCCGTGGCTGAACTCCTGGAACAGGTCCGCTCCGCGCGTGCGGCCGGCGACTGCCAGCGCCTGACCGACCTTGTCCCCTACGCCCGGCTGATCGGCATGCGCTTCGAGCCGTGTCCGGAGGGCGAGGGGCTGTGCATCCGCCTGCCGTACCGCGACGATCTCATCGGCCGGCCCGGCAGCGGCTCGCTACACGGCGGGCTGCTCGGCGCCTTCCTCGAGCACGGGGCGATCATGCAGATCCTCTGGGAGGGGCAGAGCTGCTACCTGCCTCGGATCATCAACTTCCACGTGGATTATCTGCGCCGCGGGGCGCAGGAGACCACCTACGCCACGGTGGAGATCCGCCGTCAGGGGCGGCGTGTGGCCAATGTGCACGCCAGCGCCTGGCAGTCGGAGCCGCAGCGGCCGATCGCCGCCGCCCGCGGCCACTTCCTGCTGACACCGCCGGAGGGGAGCGACGGAATATGAGCGCATCGACGCCGCAGCCGCCGCGGGCCGCCGAGGCCCCCGAGGTCATCGAGCGCTTCGGGGTGCAACTGAACGATCCCTACGCCTGGCTGCGCGACCCGAACTGGCGGGAGGCGATGCTCGACCCCGGGCAACTGCAGCCGGCCATCCGCGCCCACCTGGAGGCAGAGAACGCCTACACCGAGGCAGTGATGGAGCCGGTGGCGCCGCTGCGCGAGCGGCTCTTTGCCGAGCTGCGCGGGCGGATCAAGGAGGAGGACGCCTCGGTCCCGGATCCCGACGGTCCTTACGAGTACTACGTGCGCTACCGCGCCGACGGGCAGCACCCGGTGGCGTGTCGCCGCCCGCGCGGCGGAGGGGCCGAGGAGGTCCTGCTCGACGGTGACCGCCTGGCCGAGGGGCACGCCTACTTCCAGCTCGGTGACTGGGCCCACAGCGACGATCACCGCTACCTGGCCTACGCCGTGGATACCAGCGGTGCCGAGGCGTACACCATCCGCATCCGCGATCTCGAGCGCGGGGTCGAGCTGCCCGAGTGCCTGGAGCAGGCCCGCGGCGACTTTGTCTGGGCCGGGGACGGGTGCACGCTCTTCTACACCGTCCTGGACGATGAGCACCGGCCGCTCTGGGTCTACCGGCATCGGCTGGGTGATCCGGCCAGCGCGGACGAGGTGGTCTACGAGGAGACCGATCCCGGCTTCTTTATCGGCCTGGAGCGCACCGAGAGCCGGCGGTTTTTGCTCATCGAGACCCACGATCACACTACCTCGGAGGTCCACGCCGCGCCCGCCGACGATCCGGAGGCCGGGTTCCGCTGCCTGATGCCCCGCGAGCGCGGCGTGGAGTACACGGTCAGTGACAGCGGCGAGCACTGGCTGATCCTGACCAACCGGGCGGCGCAGGACTTTCGCATCGTCCGCGTGCCGCTCGAGGCCCCGGAGCCGGGGCGTTTCGAGGAGCTGGTCCCGCATCGCCCCGGTGTGCTGATCCACGACATGCTGCTCTTCCGCGATCACCTGGTGCGCCTGGAGAGCGAGGATGCGCTGCCGCGGATCGTCGTCCGGCGTCTGGCCGATGGCGCCGAGCACAGCGTCGCCTTCGAGGAGGCGGCGTATGCGCTGGGCCTCGCCGGCGGGCTCGAATACGAGACCACCCGGCTGCGCTTTAGCTACTCCTCGCTGACCACGCCGGGACGGGTCTACGACTACGACATGGAGACCCGGGTGCGGAGCCTGCGCAAGGAGCAGGAGATCCCCAGCGGGCACGACCCGGCGGCTTACGTGGCGCGGCGGCTCTACGCCACGGCCGCCGATGGGGAGCGGGTGCCGATCTCGCTGCTCCACCGGGCGGACGTGCAGCCGGGGGCGGAGACGCCGCTGTGGCTCAACGGCTACGGCGCCTACGGCATCAGCCAGCCGGCCGCCTTCTCGCCGCACCGTCTCTCGCTGGTCGATCGCGGCTTCGTCTACGCCATCGCCCACGTCCGCGGTGGCAAGGAGCGTGGCTATCGCTGGTACGAGGCGGGCAAGCTCGAGCACAAGCCGAACACCTTCAGCGACTACGTCGCCTGTGCCGAGCACCTGATCGAGGCCGGTTACACCGGCGCCGGGCGGGTGGTCGTCCACGGTGGGTCGGCCGGCGGCATGCTCGTCGGCGCCGTGCTCAATCAGCGCCCGGAGCTCTTCGGGGCGGCCGTGGCCGATGTCCCCTTCGTCGACGTGCTCAACACCATGAGCGATCCGAGCCTGCCGCTGACCCCGCCGGAGTGGCCGGAGTGGGGCAATCCGCTGGAAGACGAGCAGGCCTTCCGTACGATCCTCGGCTACTCGCCCTACGAGAACGTCCAGGCCCGCGCCTATCCACCGATCCTCGCCACCGCCGGGGTCTCGGACCCGCGCGTGACCTACTGGGAGCCGGCCAAGTGGGTGGCCCGGCTGCGCGCGCTGAAGACCGACGACAATCCGTTGCTGCTCTACACCAACATGAGCGCCGGCCACGCCGGCCCGGGCGGACGCTTCGACTACCTGCGCGAGGTGGCGTTGCGCTACGCCTTCGTGCTCTGGGTCTTCGGTCGCCCCGACGGCTGAGCGCCGGCCCCGGAGGGCGGCGGCTCTGCGGCTGGGTCGGCCGCAGAGCCGCCTAGGGGCGCTTCATCCGCTGCAGCTGCCGGTCGTGGCCGGAATCGTGGCAGGCCATGCACGTGGGGGCATGCTCCATGTAGCGGTTGTGCCGGGCGATGAAAAAGGGCTGTTCCTCGGCGATGGCGTCGGTGATGTGGCAGTCCACACAGTTCTCGCTGGTCTCCTCGGGGTAGCGGGGCAGGGGGTCGTTGTGGGGATTCACCTGCCCGGTGACGGTCAGCCAGACCTTGCGTGTGCCCTGGATCTTGTCGTAGGCGAAGCCCTTGGTGTGGCAGGCAATGCAGTCCACCTGCCGGTGCTCGCTCTGATCCCACGAGGTCTTCTCGTAGGCGTGGCACGCGGCGCAGAAGTGGTTGTTGATGGTCAGCTCATGGGCGCCGTAGCCGCCGCCGAGCAGGAGGGCCAGTAGCACGATCAGCAGCGCGATGATGCCGAGGGGGCCGAAGCGTCTCATCCGTGGGTCCTCCGCGTGGCTCAGCGCAGCCGCTTCTGGCCGTCCCAGACCTTGTCAGCCTCCGGCAGCGGGTCCAGGTACTCCAGCCACGGGTGGGAGGCCAAGTGCTCCTCATCCATCTGCAGCGCCCGGCTGTGCTCCATGATCGGTGGCACCAGCTCCTCGATGGGAGCGGCGAACAGATCCGAGGCGATCGCGTAGTCGCTGGCGCGCAGGGCCAGCTCCACGGCGCGGTTGCTGTACTGCTGCGAGGAGGCCAGGGTATCGAGCGCCTTGCTCGGGTTGTGGGCGCCGGCGCTGTTCTCCGCCGAGACGTAGTCCCAGTACCACTGCCCGCGGCGGATCATCTGCCGGGCCTCATCCAGCAAGTCGGCGTCGAGCTGTTCCTCGTCCAGCTCCCGGGCCAGGCGGACGGCCTCGTGGGCGCGCACCGACTTCTCCTGGGCGACGTTCAGCTGCCGCCAGACCCGCTCCTGGTGAGACTCGGTGCGCTCGCGCAGCCAACTCGGCGACTTGTCCTCGTGGCAGCCCTGGCACGATTTCTTGATCATCTCCTCGCTACTCAGCGGCGAGGTCAGGTGGTGGGAGGTGATATCGGCCCGGCCCTTGCTCACCCGCGGCATGTGGCAGTCGGCACAGGCGACGTCCGCCTCGGCGTGCACGCTGCCCTGGTACATCTCGAACTCCGGGTGCTGGACCTTGATCATCGGTGTCTCCGAGACCGGGTGCACCCAGTCGACGAACTGCCCCTTGAACCCGTCGCGCTCCGGGTCACCGTCCTCCTTGAACTCGAACATGTCCCCCGGGTCGAGGCCCTCGTCCCAGGGCAGGTGCGGCTTGGCGGCCACGCCGTGATCGCCGTCCTCGAAGTAGTACTCCACGTGGCATTGGGCACAGACCAGCGAGCGCATCTGCTGAGTGGACTTGTTGCGCCAGTCCTTACCCTGGCGCTCCAGGTACGCCTTCAGCGGGACGCTGGTGATCCGTAGCCGCATGTCCTCGTTCGGGTCGTGGCAATTGGTGCAGCCAATGGCGTGATCCGCCGGATCGTGGATCTTGCGGTAGTCGTGGAAGTTCGAGGACCAGAAGTCGTCGCCCTTGGCCTCGAGCAGCTGCGGCATGGTGTTGCCCTTGCAGTTCCAGCAGGTGGCCGGCAGGTCCGCCTGTTCGCTGTAGCGGTTGATCCGGTCGGTGGTGGTCACGTCGATGACCGCATAGGTGTGGCCGCGGGCGCGCTCGTAGTGCCACGAGAAGGGGTAGCCGAGCCACAGGTTCTTCAGGTACGGCTGGGCGTGCCGGTAGCCCTCGGGCAGCGGGCTCTCGCCGTCGTGCTTGTGGTGGGGGACCGAGCCGCCGTACTCGGTCATCACTGTGTCGTCCCAGTTCTTCTGGTACGAGCGATACTGCGGCAGGTGCCGGAAGGCGCTGTTGCCGATGCCCAGATCCCACGCGTCGATCTCCTCGGCGGAGGTGTCGGCGTCGCCGTCGTGATGCGCCGCTGCGGCCCCGGTGGGGGCGCTCCCATCGCCGTTGCCGGCAACGGCCAGGGTCAGGCCGACGATACCGCCGATCAGGATGAGACCGAGTATCACTGTCGTGAACCGAGTTGCCCACTCGCCCATCGTCCCACTCCGTGGTCGATCGGATTGATCATGATCATCGTAGTGCTCGATGAGCGGAGCCGTCCAATACAGAACCTTGCATGTTCCTTCGCCCGGCGGCAGCCTTGGATGCTGGTTCAGTCCGACCATCCATTGCAGAGCAGGGGAGGAGCAACATGGCCGAGACCAGGCAGGGGCCGCCGGGCGGGAAGAAGCAGCGGCCGAGGAATCTGCCGCGCTGGGCCAGCTGGCTGCTGGCGCTGGGGATCATCTTCGGTGCCGCGGGCCTGATCTGGCAGAGCTTGCCGGGGGGCGGTTTCAGCACCGACCTGACCCGGATCGGGCAGGGGGAGCCGATCGGCGTGCTCACGCACGAGACCGCCAACCCGACCAGCATGGGGATCATGGATCAGCTCGATGGGCTCAGCGAAGAGGAGCGGGCCGGCGTGTCGTTCATCGTGGCCGACCTGGGGACCCCTGAGGGGCAGGCGTTCGCCGAGCAGTACGGGGTAAGCACCGCCGGGGTGTTGATGTTCTTCGACGGCGAGGGCGCATTCCAGGATGCCCTGGCTCCGCCGCGGGATGCGTCGGAGATCCGCGATATGGCTCAGGAGGTGGCGGACAACTGATTCATTCCCGCGTCGGGCTGCGGGCGGCGTCGCCCGCAGCCCGACGGCCGGATCAGCCCTCGCCGTCCGGCAGCTGCCGCAGGTTCGACTGGATCGCCTGCGCCTCTTGGGAGTTCGGCGGTACGACGTCCAGAAGCTCTTCCCAGTAGGATCGGGCCCCCTCGTAGTCCGCGTTGTTGTAGGCCGCGGTACCAGCCAGCCACAGCGCGCGGACGTTCTCCGGATCGATCTCCAGGGCGCGCTGGAGATACTCCATGGGTTCACCCTGCAGGTTGCCGGTGGTCGCCGCCAGGATATCGGCGTACTCGGCGAGAAGGTTGGGGTCGTCGTCCGCACCCAGATCCAGCGCCCGCCGGAAGGCGTTCTCGGCCTCGTCGAGGTTCTCCAGGTAGATCATGGTGCGGCCGTAGAGGACCCATCCGGTGGGGTCGTCGGGGCTCTGCTCCAGCCGATCACGCAGCTGTTGTGCCATGGCCTCGATCTCGTCCGGGTCGTGCTGTTGCGGCTGCCCCGGTGCGCCAGACTGCTGCTGGCGATCCGGCGTGGTCGGAGTGCCAGCCTGGGTGAAGGCGCGCTCGTCGCCAAGGGAGTGGTACATGGACAGCGCCAGCACCGGCACGGCCACGGCACTGACGGTGGCCGCCGCGATGACCACCCCGCGGCGGGCCCGCGGCAGATAGCCGGCTTGCTCCTCCTCGCTGTCGATGGCCCCGCTCTGGACCAGGTCCCGGTCCAGGTCGGCGACCGCCGCGTCGTACTGCGCCCGGCTCAGGGTGCCGTTCTCCAGATCCTGGTCCAGCTCACGGATACGGTCCCGGTGGATCGCTGCGTTGACCTGCCGACGCGACTGCGTCCGCGTCCGCGCGGCATCCCGCAGCAGCGGGAAGAGCACGAAGATCAAGGCGAGGGTGCAGAGGACCACAACGGCCCCTACGAAGGCTCCACTCATCGATTCCCCCTTGGGTTAGTCGCCGCGCCGGAAACGTTCCAGCGCCCGCCGCTCGGATTCGGTCAGATCAGTCTGCGCCGCCTTCTGCTGACGGTGGCGGATGACCTGCAGCCACGCCACGCCGCCGATGACCAGCAGCAAAAAGGGGCTGACCCAGAGCAGGGCTGTGTTCATCTGCAGCGGCGGGTTGTAGCGGACGTAGTCGCCGTAGCGCGCCGTCATGAAATCGACGATTTCGTCCTTGTCGTAGCCATCGACGGTCATCTCGTAGACGCGGCGGCGCATGTCCCCGGCCAGCTCTGCCGGCGACTCGTAGATGGTCTCGGTCTGGCAGACGGTGCAGCGCAGCTGCCGGACCAGGGTGTAGTACTGCTCTTCCTGCTCTTCGGTCTCGAAATCCAGCGGCTCGCCAATGGAGACCGCGCCGGCCGGCGCGGCCACCGCCGCCCCGGCGAGCAGGAAAAGCGCCACGAGCAGCCCTCGAAGACGCTGCCCGGTGGTGTCGCCGCGGCGCGCCTGCGACGCTGCAACCAGAGTTACGCTCATGACCGCTCCGCCTCCAGTTCCTCGATCAAGGGCAGGATGTCGTTGCGCAGTACCTCGGCGTTCACCGGCCCGATGTGCTTGTGCCGGATGACGCCTTGGGCGTCCAGCAGATAGGTCTCGGGGGTGGCGTACACGCCCCACTCCATGCCCGCCTCCGCCCGCGGATCGTAGGCGATCTCGCGGAACGGGTCGCCGAAGAGATCCAGGTAGCGCTGGGCACTCTCCCGGCTGTCACGGTAGTTGAAGGCGTGGATGGCGATGCCCCGCTCAGCCAGCTGGCGCCAGTAGGGGTGCTCATGGCGGCAGCTCTCGCACCAGGACGCCCAGACGTTGACCAGGGCGATCTCGCCCACGAAGTCCTCCCGGGTCAGGGTGACCCCGGAGTCGCGCAGCGACTCCAGCTCGAAGGCTGGTGCCGGTTGGCCGACCAGCGGCGAGGGCAGGCTGCGCGAGTCCAGGCTCAGGCCCACGTAGAGCAGGCCGAGGACCGGCAGGGTCAGCAGCAGCGGCAGCAGCAGTCGCTTGTTCATGATGACGGCTCCTGCGCCGAGGCCGGTCCCACCACGCGGTTGTCGTTGCTGTCGACGTGGGCCTCGGAGACCGTGCGCCGGTCGCTGGCCATGCGGTAGCGGCGATCCGCGGCCGCGAGGAAGCCGCCGAAGGCCATCAGCAGGCATCCGGTCCACATCCAGAACATGTACGGCTTGTAGTAGAGCCGCATGGTCCACGCCCCCTCGCCCAGATCATCACCCAGCGATACGTAGACATCGCGGGTCATGCCGCGGTTCAGCGAGGCCTGGTGCATGGGCATCTGCGGTTGCGAGTCGTAGAAGCGCCGCTGCGGGTGGAGGACGTCGATGACCTCGCCGTCCTGATTGAGGACCTCGACGGTGGCCTGCTGGCCGTCGAAGTTCGGCCCGCGGACGACCTCACTGTCGAGCATGCGGAACTGGTACGCCCCGGCGGTGGCGGTCTCGCCCGGGGCCAGGCGTACGTCCCGCTCGACCTCATAGGTGTTGACCATGGCGATGGCCATGACCACCAGGGCCAGGCCGCCGTGGGCCAGGTGCATGCCGAAGAAGCTCGGGCGCAAGGCCGCCTGCAGCGCCTTGCCAGCCCCCTGTTGACGCCGCCGGCTGAAGCGCCGGAACAGGTCCACCGCAGCGGTCAGCAGGATCCACGCCGCCAGGCCGAGGCCGAGGGCGGTGAGCGGGTTCCAGGCGCCCATGGTCAGCGGCCAGACGCCGCCGATTAGGGCACTGACCAGCAGCACCCAGCGCAGCTGGCGGACCGTCTCCATGGGGTCCGACTGTTTCCAGGAGACCACCGGCCCGATGCCGATCAAGAACAGCAGCGGTAGCATCAGCGGCATGAACACCGCATCGAAGTAGGGCGGGCCCACCGAGATCTTGCCCAGGTCAAAGGCGTCCAGGGCCAGCGGGTAGAGGGTGCCGATGGCGATGGCCGCGCAGGCGACCACCAACAGCACGTTGTTCGCTAGTAGCAGCGATTCCCGCGAGTACCAGCCGAATACGCCGCCCAGTCCCACCTTGGGGGCACGCCAAGCGTAGAGGGCCAGGGCCCCCAGCAGGGTGACCGCCAGGATAGCGAGCAGGAAGACGCCGCGGTCGGGGTCGGTGGCGAAGGCGTGGACCGAGGTGATCACGCCCGAGCGGACGATGAAGCCGCCGAGGACGGTCAGCGCGAAGCTGACGATGGCCAGCATCACGGTCCAGACCTTGAAGCCGCCGCGTTTCTCGGTCACCGCCAGTGAGTGGATCAGTGCGGTGGCCGTGAGCCAGGGCAGCAGAGAGGCGTTCTCCACCGGGTCCCAGAACCACCAGCCGCCCCAGCCGAGCTCGTAGTACGCCCACCAGGAGCCGAGCCCGATACCCAGGGTCAGGAAGCCCCAGGCGGCCGTGGTCCACGGCCGCGACCAGCGCGCCCAGGCGGCATCGAGGCGACCGCCAATGAGCGCGGCGACGGCGAAGGCAAAGGCGACCGCCAGGCCCGTATAGCCGATGAACAGCAGCGGTGGGTGGATGATCATCCCCGGATCCTGGAGCAGCGGATTCAGGTCCGTGCCCTCGGTCGGTGCCGGGAAGATGCGCTCGAACGGGTTGGAGGTCAGGGCAGTGAAGGCGATGAACGCGACGGCCACCATGCCGAGCACCGCCAGCACCCGGGCCAGCATCTCCCGCGGCAGGGCGCGGCTGAATACCGCCACGGCCACCGTCCAGGCGCTGAGGGTCAGGACCCAGAAGAGCATCGAGCCCTCGTGGCCACCCCAGACACCGGTGATCTTGTAGACCAGCGGCAGCGCTGCGGCCGAATTCTCGGCCACGTAGCGGATCGAGAAGTCGTTGGTGACGAAGGCCGCCGTCAGGATCAGGTAGGCGACCAGCAGGAAGACGAATTGCCCGACGGCCAGCGAGCGGCCCGAGTTCATCAGCCGGGCATCCCCGGTGGCCGTGCCGACCAGCGGGAGGATCGACTGGATGACGGCCAGGCAGAAGGCCAGGATCAGGGCAAAGTTGCCGAGCTCACCAAGCATCGTTAATAGTCCCCGGCTTCATCGAAGGAGTGTTCGACCCGGTCCAGGGCCTCCTGCGCCTCGGCCGGCATGTAGTCCTCGTCGTGACGTGCCATGACATTATCGGCCTTGAACACCCCGTCGGAGGTGATCCGGCCCTCGACCACGACGCCCTGACCCTCGCGGAAGAGGTCGGGGAGGATGCCCTCGAAGTCGACGGGTACGCTCGCCTCGGTGTCGGTCACGTGGAAGCGGACCCGGGTGGAGGCGCTGTCACGCTCCACGGAGCCGTCCTCGACCAGTCCGCCGATGCGAAAGTGCCGTTCCGGCATATCGGACTTGGCCATCACCTCGGACGGCGTGATGAAGAAGGTCATGTTGTCACGGAAGGCATTGAGCACCAGCGCCGTGGCAACGCTCACCCCGGCGACCACACCGAGTACCAGGAACAGCCTCTGGTGTCGCTTCTTCATCGTTCACTCCCCCTGCGATTGTGCGGCGGTCGTGCGCCGCGACTGCCGCTGAAGCATGGTCTGCAGGTGACGGCGGCGGCGGCTGACCAGCAGCCACTCGACGAGCAGTACCGCGGCCACCATGCCGAACGACCCCCAGACGTAGGGCGCGTGTCCGCCCATGGCCAGAAAATCACCGATTCCGTCCCACATCAGGCTTCTCCTCCGGACTCCGCGATGCGCTGTTCACGCGCGGTCTCGTCAGCAGCCCGCTCGCGCTGGTCGCGGGTGAGGGTGCCGGCGGCTGCCGCCCGGGCCCACTCCTTGCGCGACTCCCGGCTCATGGCCTCGGCCTGGGCGCGTCGCAGCACGATGGCCGCCGAGTAGATCCAGAAAGCCGCGGTCATCAGCAGCAGCGCAGCGAGCATCGAATCGGCCATGCTCGGCCCGTCCGTCCGGATGACCGAGGCGCCTTGGTGCAGGTTGTACCACCACTCTACGGAAAAGTAGATTATCGGTACGTTGACCGCGCCGACAATAGCCAGCAAGGAGGCGGCCCGACCGCCTTTCTCGCGGTCGTCCGAGGCGGCGTGCAGCGCGATGTAGCCGAGAAAGAGGAAGAGCAGGATCAGCGTCGAGGTCAGCCGCGCGTCCCAGACCCAGTAGGTGCCCCAGGTGGGCGCGCCCCACAGGGCGCCGGTCCACAGGCCCAGGAAGGTCATCAGCGCTCCGGTCGGGGCGATGGCCCGGGCCATGATGTCGGCCATCTTGATCCGCCAGATCAGGTAGATCGCCCCGTATAAGGCCATCAGTAGATAGAGGAACATCCCCATCCACGCCGCCGGGACGTGGATAAACATGATCCGGTAGCTGTTGCCCTGCTGGTAATCCGGGGGTGCGACAAAAAACCCCACGTAAAGGCCTGCCACGGCGAACAGGGCAGCGGCCGCCCAGAGCCAGGGCACCAGGCGCTGGGCCAGCACGTGGAAGTTGGCTGGTGCCGTGTACTTGAGCCAGGGAATGGGTCGAGCGGTCATGCAGTTATCCCGTCGTTCTCCGTAACGCGTCTACGTCACTACGCCTTCGATCCCGGAAACGGGTGTCAAGTTCCCGTTACGCGGATGCTCTCGTCTCAGTCCAGGGCAATGCGCAGCGCCCCGGCGATCGCCAGGGGCACCAACGGCAGCGCCAGGGCCAGCATGGCACCGAGCAGCGACAGGTGCGCCTGATAAGAGGCGTCGAACATCGCCTCTGAAACCGCCCCCGCGCCCAGCACTAGGACCGGCACATATAGGGGCAGGATAAGCAGTGCCATCAGCGCCCCGCCGGCCCGCACGCCCAGGGTCATGGCGGCCCCCACCGCGCCAAGCAGGCTCAACACCGGGGTCCCGAGCAGCAATGATAGCGCGAGTACCAGCAGTTCCGCCCCCTCCAGACCCAGCGAGTAACCCAGGGCCGGGGAGAGAATCACCAGCGGCAGCCCCAGGGCCAGCCAGTGAGCCACGACCTTGGCCAGCGCCACCAGGGCCAGGGGCTGTGGCGACAGGGCCAGTTGCTCCAGGGTGCCGTCGCGCCAGTCATCGGCGAACAGCCGGTCCAGCGAGATGAGGCTGGCCAGCGCTGCCGCCACCCATACCCCGCCGGGCGCTAGCGTGCGCAGCTTGTCCGGCTCGGGGCCGATGGACAGGGGAAAGAGGGTGATGACGATCACGAAGAAGGCAACGACGGTCAGTACGTCCTGACGGCGCAGGACGATGAGCGAAACGTCGCGCCGCAGGAGTGTCCAGAGAGACCTCACCATGGTGTCGTTCTAGTCCAGATCCAGGATGCGCGGCTCGGGCAGGCCGTCGATGGATTGATGGCTGGTAGTGATGACCAACCCCCCGTGCTGCAGGTGGCCGGCGATGCGCTCGAAGAGCCACGCAACGGCGCGCCGGTCCAGGGCGGTCAGCGGCTCGTCGAGGATCCACAGTCGCGCCGGCGAGAGCAGCAGGCGGGCCAAGGCTGTGCGTCGGCGCTGGCCCTGGGAAAGGTAACGGACCGGGATGTCCTCGCGTCCGGCGAGGCCGGCCTGCTCGAGGGCGTCGAGGCGTTCGTCCAGAGAGCTCGACTCACCGCGCAGCCCCTGGTGGACCTGCAGGTTCTCCAGTGGGGTCAGCTCGTCCTTGACGGCGTCGCGGTGGCCAACGTAAAGCATTTGCCGGCGGGCCCGGTCATCGAGCCGGCGGATCTCCTGATCGAGCCAGTGGATGCGGCCACGGACCGGTTCGGTCAGGCCGCAGAGGGTGCGCAGCAACGTCGTCTTGCCGCTGCCGTTGCGCCCGCGTACGAAAAGTAGCTCGCCGGGGCCGAGGGCGAAGGAGACCTCCTCGAAGAGGAACTCCTCGCCGCGGCGGCAGGCCAGGTGCTCGACGCACAGGCGGCTGGCCGCAGCGTCGGTCTCGCCGCGAGTGTACTGGTTGTTCGGTGTATCGCTGCGTAGGGCGTCCATCGTCGGTCCCGGGTTGCCTCCGATGCCCTGTGGCGATCGCGCTCAGGGTATAAAAAAGGGAGCGCCAGCCGGCGCCCCCTCGTCGTTCCGCCAGGCGGGCGGAGCTGCTCGCCTAAGTGCGAGCAGCTTACGCCGGGGCGTAGACCGAGCACCAGCCCTCACCGCGCACCAGCACGTCGGTGAAGTTCGGGTGCTCGCAGTAGCCCCAGTCGCCGTCCACGTAGTCGACCCAGAACTGGCAGTTCTCGCACAGCTGCCCTTCTTGGAAGCGGGCGTGGTCGGTGTCGGCGGCGTCGTTCACGTAGTCGTGGGCGTGGTCATCCTCCGCCTTGGGCAGGTCTTCCACGCCATCGGGCAGGCCGGCAACGGCGGTGCCCTTGGTCACCAGCGTGGCCAGCGGAATGGCGGCCACGGCCATGGCACCGTTCTTGAGGAACTTGCGGCGGTCACCGTCGATCGGGTTGCTCATGCTCACCCTCCTGTCGGTTTTTCTCTTGGGTGTCACGGTGGGACACGGACTTTATCATTTGGTTCCGCGCCGCCCCCCGGGGCGCCGTTTCAAGCGGGGGGGGGGGCGCGATTCATGTCCGCGCCACGCAAGCTGTAACCTTACTGGTCCATCCACCGCCAAGGCAAACGGAGTCAGACCCTGAGACGTCGATCGACACTGCTGCGCCTGGTGCGCATGCTCAAGCCGTACCGCTGGCGCCTGGCCGCTGCGGCCGCAGCGCTGCTCGTCGCCGCCGGAGGCGTGCTGGCCATCGGCCAGGGGCTTCGGCTGGTCATCGATCACGGGTTCGCCGATGGCGATGCGGCGATGCTTGATCGTGCGCTGCTGGCGACCCTGGCGATGATCCTCATCCTGGCGCTGGCCTCGGCAACCCGCTACTACCTGATCACCTGGATCGGCGAACGGCTGGCCGCGGATCTGCGCGAGCAGCTCTTCCGCCGCCTGCTCCGCCTGGAGCCGGCCTTTTTCGAGCGCACCGGGGCGGGCGAGGTCCAGTCCCGGCTGACCGCCGACACCACGGTCCTGCAGAATCTCTTCGGCTCGGCGCTGTCGATCGCCCTGCGCAACGCCCTGACCTTCGTCGGCGCCCTGTTGCTGCTGTTCGTCACCAGCCCGCGCCTGGCCACCCTGGTGGTGGTGGGCATTCCGCTGATCCTGATCCCCATCCTCTGGTTCGGGCGGCGGGTGCGCAGCCTCTCTCGGGACAGCCAGGACCGGGTGGCCGACGTGGGCCGTTTCGCCGGTGAATCGCTGCACGCCATCGGCACGGTCCAGGCCTTCGGCCATGAGGCCGAGGACCGCAAGCGCTATGCCGAGCGGGTGGAAGAGGCCTTCGCGACCGCCATCCGTCGGACCTGGCAGCGGGCGTGGCTGACCGGCGTAGCCCTGCTCTTCGTCTTCGGCGCGGTCGGTGCCGTGCTCTGGCAGGGCGGTCACGATGTGCTCGTCGGGCGCATGACGCCGGGGGAGCTGTCGGCGTTTGTCTTCTATGCGGTGCTGGCCGCCGGGTCGGTGGCCGCCATGGCCGAGGTGGCCGGAGAGATCCTGCGTGCCATGGGGGCCACCGACCGCATCTTCGAGCTGATCGATGCGGAGCCGCGGATCCGGGCTCCGGACCGCCCGCGAGCGCTGCCGCACCCGGTGCGTGGCGAGGTGCGTTTCGATGGCGTGACCTTCGCCTACCCGGCGCGGGCGCATCAGCCGGCACTGCGTGGGGTGACCCTTTGTGCGCGCCCTGGCGAGCGACTGGCCCTGGTGGGACCGTCGGGTGCGGGTAAGAGCACGCTGCTGCAGCTGCTGCTGCGCTTTTACGATCCGGATGCCGGTTGCGTGCAGCTCGACGGGGTGGACCTGCGCGACCTGGATCCGGCGGAGCTGCGCCGCTGCACCGGGCTGGTTGCCCAGGAGCCGGTGCTTTTCACCGGGACTGCCGCCGAGAACATCCGCTATGGCCGCCCGGAGGCCGGCGATGCCGAGGTGCGTGCAGCAGCGCACGACGCCAACGCCCTCGGGTTCCTCGAGCGGCTGCCGCAGGGGCTGGATACCGAACTCGGCCCCGGTGGGGTCCAGCTCTCCGGCGGTCAGCGCCAGCGCGTCGCCATCGCCCGCGCCATCCTGCGCGACCCGGCGGTGCTATTGCTCGACGAGGCCACCAGCGCACTGGATGCGGAGAGTGAGCAGGCCGTGCAGCAGGCGCTTGAGCGCCTCATGGCCGGGCGGACGACCCTGGTCATCGCGCACCGGCTGGCCACGGTCGTGGCCGCCGACCGCATCGTGGTCCTGGACCAGGGGCGGGTGGAAGCCCAGGGGACCCACAGCGAGCTGCAGCAGCACAGCCCCTTGTACCGGCGCTTCTGCGCCCTGCAGCTGGGCGGGGCCGAGCCGGCGAAGGTCGACAGCGGAGCCAGCGTGTCATAATGACGCAGACTGGCCAGGAGGTGGTATGAACCGGGTGACCGACGAGCCCATCGCACTCGAGCCGCTGCTCGCCGATACCGCCGACCCCGCGGCCGGCGCCCTGGTGGTTTTCGGCGGGACGGTCCGCGATCACCACGAGGGGCGGCGCGTGGCGGCGATTGCCTACTCGGCGTACCGCCCCATGGCCGAGCGCGTGCTGGCCGAGCTGGAGGCCGAGGTGATCGAGCGCTTTGGTGTCGGGGCTTGTCGCATCGTTCATCGCGTCGGCGAGTTGGCCATCGGTGAGGAGAGCGTCGTCGTCGTGGTTCGAGCTGCCCACCGGGGTGAAGCTTTCGAGGCGGCCCGTTACGCCATCGACACGCTCAAGGTGCGGGCGCCATTCTGGAAGGACGAGCATTATGAGGACGGAACCCGCGCGTATCAGCAGGGGGTGCCGCTGACCCCCCCTGACCGGCGCGGATGGGAAAACGACTGCCGGGGGAAAGGTATGACGAATCTCACCCGTGAGGCCGTGGAGCAGGCTCTGCGCCAGGTCCGGGATCACTATCTGGGCACCGATCCGGTCTCGGCCGGCTGCGTTGACGAGATCGTGATCGACGACGAGAGCGTTCGGGTGGTGGTGCAGCTCGGCTACCCGGCCGGGGGGTATCGCCAGACGCTGGGCGAGGAGCTGCGTGCCGCCATCGAGCAGGGGACCGGGGCGCAGCAGGTGCAGATCTCGGTGCAGACGCGCATCCACGCCCATGCGGTTCAGCCGGGCGTCAAGGCGCAGGACGAGATCAAGAACATCATCGCCGTCGCCTCCGGAAAGGGCGGTGTGGGCAAGTCGACGGTCACGGCCAATCTGGCCCTCGCGCTGCAGGCCGATGGCGCCCGGGTCGGGGTGCTCGACGCCGACATCTACGGGCCGAGCCAGCCGCGCATGCTCGGTGTGCGTGGCCAGCCGGAGTCCCGGGACGGCAAGCACATGCAGCCGATGCTCGGCCACGGCATCCAGGTGATGTCGGCCGGCTTCCTGGTCGATGAAGAGACCCCGATGATCTGGCGAGGGCCCATGGTGACCCAGGCCCTGGAGCAGCTGCTCACCGAGACGGCCTGGGAGGGGCTTGACTACCTCATCGTGGACATGCCGCCGGGGACCGGGGACATTCAGCTTACTCTGGCCCAGAAGGTGCCGGTCAGTGGCGGCGTGATCGTCACCACGCCCCAGGACATCGCGCTGCTCGATGCACGCAAGGGGTTGCGCATGTTCGAGAAGGTGGATGTGGCCGTGCTCGGTATCGTCGAGAACATGAGCACGCACATCTGCTCGAACTGTGGCCATGAGGAGCACATCTTCGGCAGCGGTGGCGGCGCCGCCATGGCCAGCCAGTACGGGGTGCACCTGCTCGGATCGCTGCCGCTGGATATCACCATCCGCGAGCAGTCGGACAGCGGCCACCCCACCGTGGCCGCCGACCCCGACGGCCGGATCGCTACCGATTACCGGCACATGGCGCGCAGCGTCGCGGCCCAGTTGTCGTTGCGCGAGCGCAGTTCCGGCAGCGCCTTCCCCAACATCGTCGTCGGTGATTCCTCCGAGTAGCCAGCGGCCAGCCGGGCGCGTTGTCTAGCGCGCTCGGCTGGTGACGTAGGCGGCGAAGCGATCGAGCAGCGCCGTCGCCTCCGGCGTGGCCGCGACCTGGCGATAGAGCGCGCGCGGGTCGAAGCCCTCCCGGCGCAGATCCGGGCGGCGATGGAAGATGTAGCCGCGGGTGATGGCGGTGTCGAACTCCGGGTGGAACTGGACGCCCCAGGCGTGACGCCCCCAACGGAACGCCTGGTGGGCGTCGTGCCCGTTGGCGGCGAGAATGACGGCGCCCTCGGGCAGTTCCAGCACCGACTCCTCGTGGGTGACGTGGGCTGCGAAGCGCTCCGGCACGGGGGCGAACAGGGGGTCGTCGGCGCACGGTGCCAGGCGCTCGACGCCGACGGTGCCGATCTCGCGGCCGCGTGGGTTGGGGCCGGCGTGGCCGCCGAGGCCGTGGGCCAGCAACTGGTGGCCGTAGCAGATACCGAGGATCGGGATATCTTTGCCGGCGGCTTGCGCGAGCCAGTCGGCGGCGGCTTCGCTCCACGGTTCACGATGCGAGACCATCGCCGGTGAACCAGTGACCACGATACCGGCCGGGTGAGCCGGTTTCGGCAGGGATGCGGGTCCGGCGGTGGCGTCCACGGTGCGCCAGGGAGCACGCCCCAGGCCGGCGCCGATCCAGTCCTCGAAGTCACCCTGCCGGCGCAGTGCAGGGAGGGTGCGTCCGGTCTTGACCACCCAAATGGTTCCGTCGGTGGTGTGCTCATTCGTCATGCCCGAAAGCTCCTTATCGGTCCTCTCCAATCCCGGCGTGGGGTTGCGGAGGATTGTGCTACTGGGCCAGCCGGTTGCGTCCGCCCTTCTTGGCCCGGTAAAGGGCTTGATCGGCGGCCTGTACGACGGCGTCGGCGTCTGTCGCGGTACTGCTGTCGGCGACGCCGATGCTGATGGTGATTTGCGTCTGCTGCCGCCCGCGCTTGATGCCCCGTTTGCGGCTGCCGTGCCGGTCATCGGCCGGCCGGTCGCTACCCCGGAGGCGGAACGGGGTGCTGGCGATCGTCTCGCGCACCGTTTCCAGCGCCTCGACGACCTGCTCCGCGGTGCGCCCCGGGAAGACGACCGCGAACTCCTCGCCACCGTAGCGGAAGGGGTGCCCGCCCGCGCCGACCCGGCCGATGTTTGCCGCCACCCGACGCAGCACCTGGTCCCCGACTTCGTGTCCGTGGGTGTCGTTGAAGGACTTGAAGTGGTCGACGTCGGTCATGGCGATGGCGTAGCTTCCGCTCAGTCCCTGCGTCAGGCTGTCCATGGCGCGCCGGTTCGGTAGGCCGGTGAGCCCGTCGCGGAACGCCATGCGGTGGGCTTCCTGTAAAACGGCGACAAGCAGGAGGAAGAGGGCAACCGCGCCCAGCAGGGTGGGCAGCACCAGCTCGCCGCCCCTTGCAAGGGCCAGTTCCAGGCCGAGGGTGGTGGTCAGCAGCGCGCTGAAAGCGCCCACGTGGGGCGGGGTGGGGTCGAGCAGGGCCCACAGGAGCAGGCTCGCGGCGGCCAGCGCGGCGAGCAGCAGGCCCTGTTCGGGCAGGCTGCTCCAGTCGGCCAAGCCAAGCGGCAGGAAGGTGGTGGCGGCCAGTGCTTCCAGCCAGTCGGGCTGGTAGCGGAACAGGCCGAGGACGAGCAGGGCTTGCAGCGCCAGGGCGGCGCAGCGCCACAGCCCGGCTCGGCTGAGCAGGCCCCGGTCATCGAGCAGGGTCAGGATCAGGAGGTTGATCGGCAGCAGGATGGCGGCCGCCGTGACCCCGTGGGCCGGTGACGGCGCAACGCCGATCCCGCTGATGGCCAGGCTGATGGCGGCGGCCTGCAAGGCCAGGTTGGCGCGCCGGTAGAGCAGGGCCAACACCGCCACCATGCCGCCGGCGATGGCGAGGAACTCGAACGAGTGGGCCTCCAGCAACGCGATCGCCGGGCGCGGGAAGGGGGCGTCAAGCAGGACGATCCAGGCCGCCAGGGCGGCCAGGAACAGCAGGTGAAGCAGCCAGGCGGAACTGAGCAGGCGTTGCACGGCGGCCATTGCGTCTCCATCCGGGGCGCGCGGCACCGGCGCGCGCGGCTCAGGAATCGTAGCCCCACAGCGAGGCGAGCTGGAAGCGCTGTGCCAGCTGATGGGTGGGCTCCAGTGAGTCGACGTTGGGCATGTCCGGCTGGCTGGTGTCGCGATAGAGCGGTCGTGCCGTGGGCTGGCCGTTGGCCTTGATCAGGACGGCCACGACCGGGTTGGCGCCGCGGTTGCCGCGCTGGATGACGACGCCGCGCTCGCCGCTGTCCAGGGCGACGAAACTGCCTGCCGGATAGATCCCGATGGTCTGGATCAACCCGGAGAGGATGTCGCGGTCGTAGATCCGGCCACTCTGATTCATCAGCTCGAGCAGGGTCTCGCGGACCGCCGTGGCAGGCCGGTAGACACGGTTACTGATCATCGCCAGATAGGTGTCGGCGATGGTCAGGAGCCGCGCCCCGCGGCAGATTTGAGTACCGTGCAGGCCAGCCGGGTAGCCGCTGCCGTCGAGCCGTTCGTGGTGCTCGGCGACGACCCGGAGCCAGATCGGGTCCTCGACCCCGGCTGCCGACAGGCGTTCCACCGAGCGCAACGGGTGCTCTTCCAGGTCCCTGCGCTGGGCGTCGTCGAGTGGTGCACTCTGGCGATCAAGGCCATCCTGCGTCTCGAGCATACCGATGTTCGCCGAGAGGGCGGCGAGGACGATGGAACGCCGCTCGCTGTCCGGGATGTCCAACTGGCTGCCAACGACATCGCAAAGGATCGCCTGGCGGATCGGGTGGCGGATCGAGTAGGCGAACGCCTCATCGAGGTGGGCAGCCCCAATGGCCGCATCGGCGTCGCGCTCGACCAGGTCGCCGATACGGCTGGCGAGGTGGTCGAGGCGACGCAGGAAGCGGTCGTTATCCTCGCCCAGCCACTTGAAGGTCTCCTGCAGCGCGCGGGAGATCTGATAGATCAGGTCGAAGGGGTTGCGGAAAGCGGCCAAGGCGAGCTCGCGCCGCCGCGAGACCCCGCCGGTCTCTTGACGCCGGGCGGCCACGTGGTAGGGCGTCCGGCCGATCTGCAGGAGCCGCTCCAGCTGCTCGCGGGAGCGCAGAATCGAGCCGCGCCGCAGCAGTAGGTGCCCGTAGGCGTCCTCGATGTCGTAGGGCACGGGCTTTCCGAGCGCCAGGTCGTCGGCTTGAACGGTGGCCCGCTTGGTGGGGATGGCCCGCTGGTTCATGGTCTCAGGCTCGTTGTCCGGCTCCGACCATTCTACCAGCCTATGCGTGGGTATACGCCCGCGGAACGAACCGGCCCTGGGCGGGGCTGTGCGAGACTCCATGGAGGAACGGTGTTTTTGGAGGCGTTGATTCTTGTCGTCATGCTGGGGGGCATGTTGCTGATCGTCGGCTACACGGTGGTCACCGGCATCTCGCCGCTGCCCTCCACACGTCTGGGGCAGGAGCTGGTGATTGCTGCGCTACCGGCCGAGCTCGAGGGAACGGTGATCGAGGCTGGCTCTGGATGGGGCGGGCTGGCCCGGGCGGTGGGGCGACGGTGCCCGCGGGCCCGGGTGATCGGGTACGAGCTCTCGCCGCTGCCGTGGTTGTTCGCCTGCCTGCTGCAGTGGATCCGGCCGGTGCCCAATGTCGAATTCCGGCGCCGCGACCTGCGCCAGGTGTCCTTCCGTGATGCCCGTGCGGTGGTTTGCTATCTGCACCTTGAGGCGATTCGCGAGCTCGAGCCGCGATGGCGCCGGGAGTTGCCCGCCGGGGCGCTGGTGGTGAGCAACACGTTCCGCATCCCGGGCTGGCAACCGTGCGCCGTGCACCGGCCGCCCGTGCGCCTGGACGCCCCGGTCTATCTCTACCGGATTCCGCGGGCCTGTCGCGCTCGTTTGGACGTGTGCGGCTAGCTCAGCGGTGGCCGTGGCGCTGTCTGATCGCCTCGATCTCGGCGCCCCGGCGCAGGAAAGCCTCCACGCACTCCCCGCACAGCTTGCCCGCCTTTGCCTCGGCTCGCAGGGTCTCGGCAGCCTCGGCGAAACCCCAAGGCCGTTTGTAGGGACGCTCGCTGGTCAGGGCGTCGAAGACGTCGGCGACGGCCACAATGCGCCCCTCCAGCGGGATCTGCTCGCCGCTTGCACCGGTCGGATACCCGCTGCCGTCAAGGCGCTCGTGGTGGTAGGCGACGATGTTGCGCATGATGGCCGCCCGCCGGTCCTCGCTCAGCCCCAGCTCCTCGGTCATCGCCAGCACCATGGCCACGCCGCGGCTGACGTGCTCGCGCATCTGCGCGAACTCCTCGTCGGTGAGCCGGCCGGGCTTGAGCAGGATGCCGTCGGGGACGGCTATCTTGCCCACGTCATGCACCGGGGCGAACTGATAGACCATCTCGATGTATTCGTCGCCGAGACCGTGAGCTGCGGCCAGCTCCAGAGCGATCAGTCGGCTGTACTCCGCCATCCGGGCGAGGTGGCCACCGGTCTCGTCGTCCCGCGCACGGCCGAAGGCCATGGCCGTGCGCGCCGCGCCGCGCAGGGTCTGCGTGGTGCGGATGGAGGTGATGGCGAGCAAGCGGGCCAGGTCGATGTAAGGCGCCAGCCGCTCGACGACGGCCTCCGAGAAGTAGCCCGGCCGCCGGGAGTTGAGGAACAGGAAGCCGAAGAAATTCTCGTCGTGCTGCAGCGGCAGGATCATCCCGGCGCGCAACCCGCTCTCGCGGATGCTGACGGTGTGCGGTTTCGGGCTGGGGTGTTCCCGGTAGTCGTCGATGATGCGCACCTGCGGCGCCTCGGCCAGGGCGCGCAGGGTGGGGGCCTCGCCTAGCCGGGTCTCGTAGTGATCCAGGGGGCTGGGAGCATCGCCGCCGGCGCCGTAGGTCTTGAGACGGTTGGCGTCCGGTTCGTAGATGGCGACGGCGATGCGGTGGATTGCGCCGCCGGGCAGCGCTTGGTTGATATGGCAGCGCAGGCGTTCAAAGCGCTCGCTAAGGCGCAGGTGCGGTTCCTGGTCGCTCAGCGGCAGGGTATCCAGCGCGTCGGTGACTATGTCACCCGCCTGGGGGCAGGGTGAATTCGCGTCTGTGCCCATGACATCTCCGTCGGGGGGTCGGGAGGGGTCGCGGGCGTCCATACCCTTCTTTGATACGGCGCAATTGTGCCATAAAGTTCGAGGTTGTGGCCATCGGCCCGGCTGGGCGCCCGATCGGGCCGCGTTGACAGCTGCCCCGAGCCGGCCGTAGAGTCCAGCCTCCCCAGGTGACCTGGCAGTTACCATCGCTGCCGGGGCCGTTCCCCGCCGCGTGGTCCGCCCGACAGCGCCGGGGACGGTCGGGAAGTCGGTGCGCACTGCGGCCCGGGCGGGCGCAGGCAAGGCCGACGCTGTCCCCGCAACGGTAGGCGAGAGTGGGCGCTGCATCGCCACTGCATCCACGGTGTCCCTGGCACCCGGTGCGGGAAGGCGCGGCGCCCGGGGTTCGACCCCGCTCGCGAGCCCGGAGACCGGTCTGGGGGTCGCAGCCACACGGCGGGGAACCGTGCGTGGCGGTGACGGTAGCTTCAGCCGCGCCCTGTCCCAGCGCCACGGCGTGCCCGTTTCCGACCCGCTCCCCGCATGGCGTACTGGATCCAGTGACTGGAGGAGCCATGCACCGCAATCCATGCATCGCCCTCGTGGCCGGGGTCGGCCTTATCCTCGGCGGGTGTGGGGATGCCCTCGACGATGATCCGGATGGAGGGGGTGTCCGGGAAACCCGTGAGGTTGAGGATATGCTCGGCCGCAGCGTGGAGGTCCCGGAATCGGCCGAGCGGATCGCCACGGTCAATGTCGACGCCTTCCGCATGGCGCTCCACCTGGGGGTTGAGGAGCGCCTGGTGGGCATCCCGAGCGATATGTACGGCTCGCGTTTCTCCGAGGCGAAGCCCATCGAGGTCGAGGCCTTCGGGCGCCTTGACGAGGTGGCCATGGTCGGCGGCGGCCAGCCCGGTTCGGAGTTCAGTGCCGAGCGGGTGCTCGCCACGGAGCCGGATCTGTTTATCTACTGGGCCTTCAGCCGCGGTGATGACGATCAGGCGATGGCCGAACAGGCAGAACGCTACGAGCAACAGCTGGGCGTGCCGGTGGTGGCGCTGAACACCCTGGGCCGGGAGCGGGCGTCGCAGGAGGCCGTCGAGGAGCAGATCGAACAGGCCTACCGGCTCCTCGGCGAAGTGTCCGGTCGCGAGGAGCGGGCCGAAGAGCTGCTCGATTTCTACCACGCCACGGTCTCCGCCGTGCAGCAGCGGGTCGCTGGCGAGCAGCCGCCTCGGGTCTATCTGGCCCACCGGCGCAATCTCTACAACCACGTCTCCTTCTACTTCCCCGTCGAGCTGCTCGGTGCCGAGATGGTCACTGCCGGCCGTGCCGGCGACGATGGCGAGGTCAGTGCCGAGGAGCTGCTGAGCTGGGATCCCCAGCATATCCTCCTCCACACACCGTCCCGAGCGAGTCGCGTGGAACGCGCCGAGGTGCTCGACGATGAGCGCTTGTCCGGTGTAGCAGCCATCGAGGCGGAGCGTATCCACCGCTTCAAGGGCACCTACATGGGCTGGGACCTGGCGACGGGGTTGATCGATCTGGTGCACATGGCTCGCGTCCTCTACCCGGAGGCCATGGCAGGCGTCGATCTCCGCGACCGCGGCGAGGAGATTCTGGAGGTCTTCTACGGCGACCCCGGTCTCTACGACCGGCTCATGGAGCTCAGCAGCCTCGAGGATGGCTGAGTTGACCGTCGGCACCCCCGTCCGGCCGGCGCCACCGCGGGGCCTCATTGACGACTACACGCGCGCGATCCGGGCCAAGACGCTGGTGCTGCTCGGCCTGGCGGCAGCCCTGGTGGCTACGGCGGGCTTTGGCTTGGCGCTGGGCCCGATGGGCATCCCGCTGAGCGAGGTGGTGCAGGCGCTGGTGGCTCGCCCGCTCGGGGCGTCGTGGGTCAGCGCGCAGACCGAGAACGTGGTCTGGAACATCCGCCTGCCGCGCCTGGCCACCGCGATGGTGGCCGGCATGGGGCTGGCGCTCGGCGGCGTCATCCTGCAGAGCCTGCTGCGCAATCCTATGGCTTCGCCGTTCACCCTGGGGATCGCCTCGGGAGCCTCGCTGGGGGCGGCGCTGGCGATCATTTTCGGCTTCTCGGCCTTCGGTGTTTACGGCATCGTCGGCAACGCCTTCCTCTTCGCCATGGCGGTGTCCCTGCTCATCCTGCTCATCGGGCAGTGGAAGGGGGCGACGCCGATGAGCCTGATCCTCGCCGGCATTGCTCTGATGTACTTCTTCGGGGCGACCACGACGCTGCTGATCTACTTCGCTGATGCCGACGCCACCCGAGAGGTCATGTTCTGGAGCGTGGGCAGCCTCAGCCGCGCCGACTGGGAGAGCTTCGTATTCATCAGTGCGGCGCTGGTGGCGACCCTGCCGGTCTTCCTCTGGAAAAGCGGCGATCTGAACCGGTTGCTGCTCGGTGACGAGACCGCCACCAGCTTGGGGATCGCGGTCGGTCCGCTGCGCATCGGCCTGATGTTCCTGGTCGCCCTGTTGGTCGCGGTCACCGTGGCGTTCACCGGCGGGATCGGCTTCCTCGGTCTGGTGGCGCCGCACCTAGCGCGGCTTTTGATCGGCTCGGATCACCGCTTCCTGATCCCGGCCACTGCCCTGATTGGCGCCCTGCTGCTGACGCTGGCGGATCTGGTATCGCTGCACGCCTTCGAATCGGTGGTATTGCCCGTGGGGGTGGTCACGGCGTTCATCGGTTCGCCGCTTTTCATCTACCTGATCCTGCGTCGCCGCGAGACGGGAGGGGGGGCGTGACGGCGACCGGGATCGAACTGCGCGGCGTGCGCTACGCCTATCGGCGCACCGAGGTGCTTCGCGGTGTCGACGCCCGCGTGGAAGCCGGCGAGGTGGTCGCCCTGATCGGGCCCAACGGCTCTGGCAAGAGCACGCTGCTCAAGTGCATCACCGGCATCCTGCGTCCGCGCCACGGGACCCTCACCATCGCCGGTGAGCCGGTGCAGGGGCAGCGGCAGGCGCGCATCGCCCGCCGGCTCTCCTACGTGGCGCAGACCGCCGATGCCGTCTACCCGCTGACCGTGCTCGAGAGTGTACTGCTCGGTCTGCGTCGGGCGAGCTGGCGGCACGATCCGGCGGACCTCGCCCGCGCCGAGGCTGTGCTCGAGCGTCTGGGTATGGCGGATTTGGCGCAGGCGCCGCTGACCGAGATCAGCGGCGGGCAGCGGCAAAAAGCGGCCATCGCCCGGGCGCTGGTCCGGCAGACGCCGTTCCTGCTGCTCGACGAGCCAACCAACCATCTGGACATGAAGCACAAGCGCGATGCCATCGAGATCCTGACCGCGTGCGCCCGGGAACAGGGGCAGGGCGTGCTGGTCGTGCTCCACGATATCAACATCGCCGTGCAACTGGCTGACCGCATCGTGCTGCTGCGCGATGGCCGGGTCATGGCCGACGGACCGCCGCAGGCGGTGATCGACACGCCGACCATCCGTGCCGCCTATGACGTGGATGTCCGCGTTGTCGAGCACCAGCAGGCGCCCTTCGTGGTCGGCTACCGATTGCAGCAGAGAGGGGGTGTGCATGACGGGTGAGGTCTGGTTCGTGGGGGCGGGGCCCGGGGCGGCCGATCTGATCACGGTCCGCGGGCGGGATCGTGTCGCGGCGGCGGACGCCGTGCTCTACGCCGGCTCGCTGGTACCCGCCGGGGTGCTGGAATGGGCGCCGCCCCACTGTGAGGTCGCCGACTCCAAGGGCATGACCCTGGAGGAGATCCAGGGCTGGCTGCTCGAGCGCGCCCGGGCCGGACGCCGCGTGGTGCGGTTGCAGCCCGGCGATCCGGGGCTCTACGGCGCTTTCGTGGAGATCGTGCGTCCGCTGGATGCGGCTGGCATCCCGGTCCACCTGGTCCCGGGGGTGACCTCGGCGATGGCTGCCGCGGCGGCCGCCGGCGAGAGCCTGACCCTGCCAGAGGGGACTCAGACCGTGATCTTCACCCGGGTGGAGGGGCGTACCCCCATGCCGGCCGGCGAGCAGCTCGCCGACCTAGCCCGCCACGGCAGCACCCTGTGCATCTATCTCTCGATCACCCTGCTGGAGCGCCTGGCGGACGCCCTCTGCCGGGGTGGCTGGGAAGAGGATGCCCCGGTGGTGGTGGTCCACCGCGCCTCCTGGCCCGGGGTGGAGCAGGTGCTGCGCACCTGCATCCGCGATCTCGCCGAAGACTGCCGCGCCGCCGGGCTCAACAGCCAGACGATGATCCTGGTTGGACCGGCGCTGGGGGCGCGGCAGGCGGCGCCGGCGGCGCGCTCGCGGCTCTACGATCCGGACTTCGCGCACCGTTTCCGCCGCCCTGAAAGCTGAGGACGTTTCTGAATGAGTGATTGTATCCTTCTGATCGGGCATGGATCACGCCAAGAGGACGGCAATGAGGAGATCCGCCGGTTCGCCGGGATGCTGGCCGAGCGCTATCCGGACTGGCGACTGGAGACCTGCTTCATCGAGTTCGCCGATCCGCTGCTTAGCGAGGGCCTGGATCGCGCCGCGGCCCGTGCCGAGCGCGTCATTGCCGTGCCGCTGATCCTCAATGCCGCCGGGCACGTGAAACTCGAGGTGCCCGAGCAGGTCGATGCGGCTCGAGAGCGGCACCCCGGCGTCGATTTCCGCCTGGCACGCCACCTGGGAGTCAGTGAATCGTCGCTGGGTCTGGTCGAGCGGCGTCTGCGCGATGCCATGCAGGCCCTGCACGTCCCCGATCCGCGGACCACCGGCGTCATCCTGCTCGGTCGGGGGTCCTCGGACCGCACCGCCAACGGGGAGCTCGCGCGGTTGGGGCGGTGGCTCTACGAGGGTGGCGAGCATGACCTGGTCGATATCGCCTTCACTGGCGTGACGCACCCGCGCCTGGAGGCGGTGGTGCAGCGCCACCACCTGCTGGGCGCGACGCAACAGGTGATCCTGCCGTACTACCTGTTCACCGGACGGCTGATCGAGCGCATCGAGCAACAGGTGGAGCGGCTGCGCATCCAGTATCCCCGGACGGTCTTCGCCCTGGCGGATTATCTCGGTTTCGAGCCGGAAGTCTTCGATCTGATCGCCCACCGGGTGGAGGAGGCGCGGACCGGGCAGGCCATGCTCGAGTGCGACGGCTGTCCGCACCGGGCCGCGGCCGGTCATCACCACCATCATCACCACCACTGAGGGTGCCGCAATGTCCCGTGAGCCGTCCGTGACCGAGCAGCAGACCGCCTCCGGGCGGCGTATCGAGGAGTGCTCCTTCGCCCGTGTTGATGCCGAGGCCGGAGATCGCAGCGCCTACGACACCGCACAGTGGCCGGTAGTCCGGCGCATGATCCACGCCACGGCGGATTTTGATTTCAACGGTGTGACCCGCTTCCATCCCCAGGCGGTGGCAGCCGGGGTGGCGGCGATCCGCTCCGGGGCGCCGGTGTTCGTCGATGTCGAGATGATCCGGGTCGGCCTCTCGGCGGAACGCCTGCGCTATTTCGGGGTCGAGGCCCACTGCTTGATGAACGACCCGCAAGCGGCGGAGCGTGCCGAGCGCGCCGGGACGACACGGGCCGAGCAGGCCGTCGCCCTGGCCGCCGAGCAGGGGCGGCTCGACGGCGCCATGGTCGCCGTGGGCAACGCCCCGACCGCCCTGCGGGCGATCCTCGCGCGCATCGAGCGTGGCGAGGTGGCGCCGCGACTGCTGATCGCCATGCCGGTGGGATTTGTCGCCGCCGCCGAGTCCAGCGACGAGGCTATGGCGCAACAGCGGGTGCCGTGGATTGCCACGGCCGGGCGCAAGGGCGGGACGCCGGCGGTGGTGGCCTGCCTCCACGCCCTGCTTGGCCTGGCCGGGGAGGCCGGCACGTGAGCCCCGTGTGCACCATCGTCGGCGTGCTGGATGACGGCCCCGAAGCGCTGGCGCCTGCTGCCCGCGAGGCGATCGCCGGGGCGGATCTGCTCATCGGCGGGCGGCGCGTTCTCGAAACCTGTGCGCCCCTGGCCCCCGGGGCGGAGCGCCGGGATCTGACCGGCAGCGTGGCGCAAGTTCCGGCCTGGATCGAGGCCGCGGCGGCGCAGCGGCGGCACGTGGTGGTTCTTGCCAGTGGCGACCCGCTCTGCCACGGCATTGGCGAGCGCGTCACCGCGAGCCTCGGTGCCGCGCGCTGCCGGGTACTGCCGGCCCCGTCGCTGGTTCAGCTGGCCTGTGCCCGGCTCGGTTGGCCGGTGGCGCAGACCGCCATCGCCTCGGTGCACGGCCGCGCGGCCGATGACTGGTCGGCGCAGGCGGCGTCGCCCGAGCACCCGATGAGCGGGGTGCTGCGTGCCCTGGATGATCACGAGCGCGTGGCGGTCTACACCACCGGTGAGAATGGCGCCGACTGGCTGGCCCGGCAGCTGCAGGCGGTCGGCTACAGCGATGAAGAACTGGAGGTGGCCGTAGTGGCGCGCATCGGGCGGGAGGATGAACAGCTCCATCCGCCGGCGCCGCTCGGCAGCGCTGCGGCGCACCGGTATGCGCAGCCCCATGTGGCGCTGGTGCGGCGCCGTACGGCGGCACTGGCCTGGCCATTCGCCGGGGCCGATGCATCGTTTGCCCAGCGTCGCCCGCAGCGCGGCCTGATCACCAAGCGGGAGGTCCGGGCGGTTGCCCTGGCCAGTCTGGCGCTGACCGCCGAGAGCCGGGTCTGGGATATCGGGACCGGTTCCGGGGCGGTGGCCCTCGAGGCCGCGAGGCTCTGCCCGCGGGGGCATGTCTGGGCCATGGAGCGCCGCCTCGAGGATCTCGCCATCGCCGAGGAGAATCGGCGCCGGCGTCGGGCGGGGAATGTCACGCTCCATCACGGCCGGGCTCCGCAGGGGCTGGAACAATGGCCGGATCCGGACGCGGTGTTCATCGGTGGCTCCGGCGGAGCACTGGGCACGTTGATCGACCACTGCCTGGAGCGACTGCGTCCGGGCGGGCGGCTGGTGATCAACGTGGTGACCCTGGAGAATCTCCAACAGGCCATGGCCCGGCTCGATGCCGCCGCGGCCCAGGGGACCGTGCAGTGGGAGGCGGTGCAGCTGCAGGCCAGCCGCAGTGGTGAGCTGGCCGGGATGCGCACTTTCCGCGCGGAGAACCCGGTCTGGGTACTCACGGCGAACAAGACGGAGACAGCATGACGACAGCCTCGGGAAGGTTGATCGGGGTTTCGCTGGGCCCCGGGGATCCCGGATGGATCACGCGCCGGGCCTGGCAGGTCCTGCAGGGAGATGCGCGCTGGGCGTATCCGGTGCGGGCCCAAGGGCAGCGCAGCTACGCGCTGGATATCGTCGAGCGCGGCGGGCTGGTGGCACCGGACGATGCCATGCCCCTGGTCTTCCCGATGACCCACGACCCGGGGACGCTGGCGCTGCACTGGGGGCGGGCGGCGACGACCGTGGCCACGACCCTGGCGCAGGGGCGGGATGTGGCCTTCCTGGTCGAGGGCGATGCCTCGACCTACGCCACCTTCGGGCACCTGGCCCGTACCGTGCTCGCCGAGGAGCCCGGTGCCGGAGTGGAGACCATCCCGGGGGTGGCCTCCTTCCTGGCGGCCCCGGCGCGCGTCGGCTGGCCGTTGGCCAGCCAGGGCGACGCGCTGGCGGTGCTCCCGGGGGGGTACGGGATGGAGACCGTGGAACGACTGTTGCCGGAGGTGGATACGCTGGTGCTGCTCAAGGTCAAGCCCTTGCTCGACCCGCTGATCGAGCTGCTCGAGCGGCGCGGGTTGAGCGACGCCAGCGTCTTCGTCGAGCGCGTCGGCACCCCGCAGGAGCGGGTGGTTACGGAGATCACCGGGCTGCGCGGCGAGACGGTTCATTACCTCTCGCTGCTGATGGTCTGCAAGGGCCGCTCCGGCGCGCCCTCCGGAGGAGGCGAGGGCGTTTGAGCGAGGCGGGTGCAGGGCTGTTGCTGGTGGTGGTCAGCCGTGGCGGTGCCGCCGGTGCGGCGCGCCTGGCGGTGCTCTGGCCCGGGGCGGAAATCCTGGTCACCGAGCGGGTCGCGCCACTGCTGGCCGACCACGGCGAGCGCTGCACGCCGGTGGCATCCGGGGCACTCGCGGAGGCCCTGGGGGAGCGTCTCCGCTCCCCCCTCGAACAGGTTATCTGCTTCGCCTCGGTGGGTGCCTGTGTGCGCCTGCTCGCCCCGTATCTGGTCGATAAGACCCGTGACCCCGGGGTGGTCAGCGTGGATGATTCGGCGCATTTCGCGGTGGCGGTGCTCGGCGGCCACCTGGGCGGGGCCAATGCCTGGGCGCAGCGCGTCGCCCGGGAACTCGGCGCCACTCCCGTGGTGACCACGGCCTCGGACCGACGCGGGTTGCCTGCGGTGGATCTGCTCGGCCGGGAGCAGGGCTGGCGGGTGGTGGCGTCCACTGCAGCCCTACGTCGGGCCGCGGCGGCGCTGCTTCACGGTGAGCCGGTCGCGCTGATCGAGGAGGCCGACACCTGGCGCCCGGCAACCCCACCACCGGCGAACCTGTACCGCTTCACCAAGTCCGATGCCCTGGACCCGGGGGCCTACAGTGCCGTGCTCTGGGTCCGCGACGAGGCGCCGTCCGCCGATTGGCAGGCACGCCTGGGCGATCGGCTGGTACGCTACCGAACCGCGCGCCGGGGTCCGTAATGCCGCGTGTGGTGTTGGGGATTGGCTGTGACCGCGGTGCAGCGGAGGAGACGGTGGCCGCGGCGGTGGCCGCGGCACTGGCCGAGGCTGGGCTGTGCAACGCGGACGTGGTTGCGGTGGCGAGTATCGACCTCAAGCGCGATGAACCGGCGCTGCACGCCCTGGCGCGGGCCCACGGCTGGCCCCTGGTTTTCTATCCGGCGACGCAACTGGCCGCGATCCCGGTGCCGCACCCCTCTGAGGTGGTGCGCCGGCACACCGGGACGCCGGCGGTCGCCGAAGCGGCGGCGCTGTGCCGGGCCGATGCCGACAGCGCCGATCTGATCATCGAGAAACGCCGCTGGCGGGGCGGCGACGGACGCAACGCCACGGTATCGATAGCGAGGCTGAACGCATGACAGGCGATGTTCCCCCTCCGGGGCAGATCCTTCTGGTGGGGATCGGCCCGGGTGACCCGGCGCACATGACTGCGCGGGCCCGAGAGGCGATCGCCGAGGCCGAGGTGGTCATCGGTTACCAGACGTACCTCAAGCTGATCCCGGAGCTGCTGGAAGGTAAGACAGTGATCGGCAAGGCCATGACCGAGGAGCTTGACCGGGTCGAGGCAGCCTGGCAAGCGGCCCGGGCCGGGCAGGTGGTGGCCCTGGTCTCTTCCGGCGATCCCGGGGTCTACGGCATGGCAGGGCCGACCTACGAGTTCCTGCTTCAACAGGGCTGGCAGGGGGGCGCCGGGGAGGTTCAGGTGGAGGTGGTGCCGGGGACCTCGGCGCTGTCCTCCTGCGCTGCCCTGGTCGGTGCCCCCCTGACCCACGATTTCTGCACCATTTCGCTCTCGGACCTGCTCACGCCCTGGCCGGTGATCGCGCGCAGGCTGGAGGCCGCCGGGCGCGGTGACTTCGTCACCGTCCTCTACAATCCGGCGAGCAAACGCCGCCAGGCGCACATCGCCCGGGCGCAGGAGATCCTGCTGCGCTATCGCGATCCGAAGACTCCGGTGGCGGTGGTCCGCTCGGCCTACCGCGAGCGCCAGCAGGTCCAGCACCTGCCCCTGGAGCAGCTCCACCAGGCCGAGCCGAGTATGCTCAGCACGGTGATCATCGGCAACCGCTCGACCCGGTTCGAGCACGGCCGGATGGTGACCCCGCGGGGCTACACCGCCAAGTACGCCGAGGCTGGCACGCCCGTGCCCGGTGAGCAGCGCGGGCAATCGCTGAGTCTGGGGCTGGAGGGCTGGCCGGTGGTCCTGCGTCAGTGGTTGCGCGAGCAGCAGACGCCAAGCCTGGAGGCCGCGGCGGCGCATTTCGACGTCGATTGGGCTGAGGCGTTGGCCGCCGTTGCGGACGACGTGGCGGAGCCGGATACGCCGTTCATGACCAGCCGGATCGAGGTGACGGACCTGCCGCGTCACCTGGAGGAGTGCCGCGAGTGGCCGCGGATCCGGGCTGTCGTGCGCGGGCCGGCCGGAACGCGCATGGTTTGTTCGGTGGCTGGTGCGGGGCTCTACTACGACGGTGAGACGCTGGTCCTCGGTGCCGGAGGCGGCCGGGTCGAACTCGACTGGCAGCGCGTGGCCGCGGCCTGGGCGCTGGCCGGTACCTGCCAGCACTGCAGCCTGGAGCTGGTGGATGAACGCGGTCGGGGCCTGCTTTCGCTGCAGCGTGTTACCGGCAGGAACCCGGCCGGGGACGCATCGGGGCGTGCGGGCTGAGTCTATGCACCACTATCCGATCTTCCTCAAGCTTGACGGGTGTCGCTGCCTGGTGGTCGGCGGCGGCGAAGCCGCGGCCCGACGCGCCGGTGATCTGCTGCGGGCCGGCGCCCGCGTGGAGCTGATCGCGCCGGAGCTGGGTGCGCCGTGTGAGCGCCTGCTGGAGAACGCTACCGGCGAACTCCACCACCGCGCCGAGGGGTTCGCCCCGGGCATGGAAGAAGGCGCAGCACTGGTGGTGGGGGCCACCGGGGACGAGGCCACCGACCGCACCATCTATCACGCCTGCCGCGTCCGGGGGATCCCGGTCAATGTAGCCGGACGCCCTTCATTGAGCACCTACATAACACCTGTGCAGGTCGATCGTTCGCCCCTGCAACTGGCGGTCTCTAGCGGCGGCGCCGCCCCCGTGCTGGCTCGACAGATCGCCAGCCGGCTGGAGACCCTGCTGCCGGCGGCCTACGGTCGGCTGGCGCGCCTGGCTGGCCGGATGCGCGAGCGGGTGCGTGTGGCCTTGCCGGACAAGGACTGGCGGTTGCGGTTCTGGGAGCAGATCTTTGATGGTGCCGCCGCGGAATCGGTGCTTGCCGGTCGCGAGGCCGAGGGGGAGGCCGAGCTGTTGCGGCTGCTCGAGGAGGAGCGGGCGCGGCCGGCCCCGCGTGGGGAGGTCTTTCTGGTCGGGGCTGGCCCCGGGGATCCCGATCTGCTGACCTTCCGCGCGCTGCGGCTCATGCAGCGGGCGGACGTGGTGCTCTACGACCGCCTGGCGGCGCCGGCCCTGCTGGATCTCGTGCGCAAGGAGGCCGAGCGGATCCCGGTGGGCAAACGACGGGGGCGGCATACGCTGCCACAGGAGCGGATCAACGAACGGCTGATCGATCTGGCCCGCTCCGGCAAGCGGGTGCTCCGGCTCAAGGGCGGTGATCCGTTCCTCTTCGGCCGCGGCGGTGAGGAGATCGAGGGCCTGATCGAGCACGACATCCCCTTCCAGGTGGTGCCGGGCATCAGTGCTGCCCAGGGGGCGGCGAGTTACGCCGGCATCCCACTGACCCATCGGGACTACGCCCAGACCTGCCGCCTGCTCACCGGCCACCGGCGTGCCGGGCACCCGCAGATGAGGGCCCACGCGCCCTATCGCGAGGACGAAACGCTGATCATCTACATGGGCCTGGTCAACCTCGAGGCGGTTTGCGAACAACTACGCGAATGTGGGCTCCCGCCCGAGCATCCGGCCGCTGTGGTCGCCCAGGCGACGACACCGCAGCAGCGGGTGGTTCTGGGCAATCTCCGGACGCTGGCACAGCGGGTCCGCTCCGAGCGGCTAGAGAGTCCAGCGTTGGTGGTGGTCGGGCCGACGGTGCAGCTGCATCCGCGCCTGGGCTGGTACCGCGGCGAGGCCGAGGAGCGCGATGCGGCGGCGAGCATCGACCCCTGCTGGACGGGCGGGCTGAACGGCTAATCCGGTGAGGACCTCATGAGCGAGGAGGAGCAAGATCCGGCTCTGCCCATCGACCCGCTGCGTCCGTCGTTCACCCGGGCGCTGGAGCAGGGCCACTGCGTGGTGGCGGCCGCAACCGGCTCCGGCAAGTCCACTCGGCTGCCGGTCTGGGCGGCGGAGGCCGGCGGTCCGGTGCTGGTCGTCCAGCCCCGCCGCGTGGCGGCGACCAGCCTGGCCGATTTCGTGGCCGCACAAATGGCGACGGAATCGGGAGAGCGCGTGGGCTATGCCGTCCGCCTGGAGCGCCGCTACTCGCAGCGGACGCGCATCCTGTTCGTTACCCCCGGCGTGGCCCTGCGCTGGCGGGCCGAGGGGCGGCTGGCCGAGTTCACGACGGTGATCCTCGACGAGTTCCACGAGCGGCGCTGGGACACCGACCTGCTCCTGGCGTTGCTGCGCGCCGATGCCGCTCAGCACCTGGTGATCACCTCCGCAACCGTGGACGGGGAGCGACTGGCCAAGGAGCTGGGTGGCACGTACCTGGAGACGCCGGGCCGGGGGTATCCGGTGGGTGAATGCCACCTGGGCGAGCAGCCCCGGACCATGCCGCAGCGCAGAGATCTCGGCAAGCGCCTGGCCGAGGCGATCCGGCGGGCGCTGGACGAGACGGCCGGGGACGTGCTCGCCTTCCTGCCCGGACAGGGTGAGATCGAGGAGGCGCGCCGGGCGCTCTCCAGGGTGGAAGCCGAGGTGATCCGGCTCCACGGCGGGGTCCGGCTGTCCGAGCAGCGCCGGGCGCTGGAGCCGGGAACGACGCGTCGCGTGGTACTGGCCACCAATATCGCCGAGACCTCGCTGACCGTACCTGGGATTACCGCGGTGGTGGACAGCGGCCTGGAACGGCGGACCTTGCGCCGCAACGGCCGGACGGTTCTCTCGCTGCAACCGATCTCGCGGGCGAGCGCGGCGCAGCGCGCGGGGCGCGCCGGCCGTCTGCAGCCGGGCACCTGCTATCGACTGTGGGGGCATGCCGCACCGCTGCCCGAGCATGCTCCGCCGGAGGTGTTGCGCGAGGATCTGACCGAACTGGTGCTTGCGGGAGCCTGTGCCGGTTATCGGATCCCCGATCTGCCCTTCGTGGACACGCCCCGGGCCGAGAGCCTGGAGCAGGCTGAGGGGCTGCTTCAGGCGATGGGGGCTCTGGATGCCTCTGGGGGCATCACCCCGCGGGGGCAACGGCTGTTCCGCATGCCCGTCGATCCGGAGCTGGCCCATCTCGTGCTTGCCATGCCCGACGCCGAGACCGGTGGCTTGATGGCCGACTGGATTGCCGGGCTGGCGGTGGGGGATCGCTGGCTGCAGGTCCGCGGCGATCCCGACGAACGCGAGCAGCTGGCCGGGTTGCTTGGGCAGCGCTGCGATGCCCGGTTACGCGTGGCGGCGCTGCGCTGTGAGCGTCTCCCCGGTGTGCAGGTCGATGCGCGGGCGTGGGAGGAAGCGCGACGGCTGGCAGGTCAGCTGCGCGAATTGCTCGATCTACCGATACTGCCGCGGCCTGAGGCGAGGCCGAGGGAGGTGGGCGTACCGGGCGTCGACCGCGCACGGGTCGAGCGGGCCCTGACCGCCGCCGCCCGGGCGATGCCGACCTGGCTCTATGTGCGTCGGCAGCGAAGGCGGCAGGCGCTCGGCAATGGCGCCGGCGACGAGGTGGTGCTCGGCGAGTACTCTTGGTTCCCGGAGGAGGCCGAGGCGGCGCTGGTCCTCAGTGCGCACAGTGTCCCCGGTCGCGGCACGCGGCAGACCATCAGCGTGGCCACGGCGCTGGCGCCGTTGCCGCTGCCATGCGTCATTGCCAGTGGCGCCTGCAGCGAGGGGATCAGCGAGCCGGCATGGACTGGGGAGCGACTGACTGCCCGCCGCGAGTGGCTTTTTGCCGGGCGCTGCATCGGGTGCGAGGAAGTGGAGCCGGAGGGAGCCGCGGCGCGCGAGGCAGCGGCCGACCTGATCCTGGAGGACGCGCTGCTGGCGCCGGCCGGTGGTCGGCTTCGTGACGATCTGGAGGCGTGGGCCCTGTACGTCGCTCTGGGGTATGCCGAGGGCGCCGTTCCAGAGCCGCGGCCGTGGCTGCTGGAGCAGCTCGAGCGCCTGGGCGTGGAGCGGGGTGAGGATCTCGCGCTGCTCGAGCCCGGGGACCTGCGTTTCCCGGGGATTCCGGAGTGGCAGCGATCCGACTTCGATGAGCGCTATCCGCGCCGGCTCCAACTCCCCGATCTCGAATTGCGTATCCACTACCACGTCCGGCGCCGGGAGGTGGTCGCTGAGAAGGTCGGCGGCATCCGCCGCACCGATCCGAAGCGCTGGGAACTACCGGCCTGGCCGGGCTGGCGGGTCCGCTTCCAGCGGGCCAGTCGGGTCGTCGACATTCGGTAGGAGTGATGACGGAACAGACCGATGTGATCGTGATCGGTGCCGGTGCCGCCGGGCTGATGTGTGCCGCCACCGCCGCCGGGCGGGGCCGGCGGGTGGTGGTGCTCGATCACGCTCGCAAACCGGGACGCAAGATCCTCATGTCGGGCGGCGGGCGTTGCAACTTCACCCACCTTGATAGCGGGCCGGAGCACTTCTTGTCGGCCAACCCGCGTTTCTGCATCTCGGCGCTGCGGCGCTACCCGCCGGCCGCCTTCCTGGAGTTGGTGGAGCGCCACCGCGTTGCCTATGAGGAGCGTGAGCCGGGGCGACTGTTTTGCCGTGACTCGGCCCGCCCGATCCTCGACCTATTGCTCGATGAGTGCGCGCGGGCGGGGGTGGAGCTGCGCATGGCGACGGGGGTTCGTAGCGTCGGCTCGACGGCGGCGGGCTTCGCCGTGGCAACCCCGACCGGTACGGTGCACGCCGAGGCATTGGTGGTGGCCACTGGTGGCCTGTCGATCCCCCGGATGGGCGCCAGCGGCCTGGGATACGCCATCGCCCGGCAGTTCGGCCTGCCGGTGCAGCCGACGCGCCCGGCGCTGGTGCCGCTGACCCTGCCGGACTACCTCCACCGGCCGATCGGATCTCTGGCGGGGATCAGCCTGCCCGTCCGTATGCGCTGTGCTGGGGCTGAGTTCAGGGATGACCTGCTCATCACCCACCACGGGTTGAGCGGACCCGCCGCGCTGCAGGTTTCCAGCTACTGGCAGCCAGAGGCCCCCTTGAGCGTGGACTGGCTACCGGATACGGCCCTGCGCGAGGAGCTGGCCCGGGTGCGCAGCGGACGCGGCCGGCGGGCCCTGCATCGTTGCCTGGAGCGCCACCTGCCACGACGCTTGGCGCGGGCGTTGTGCGAACTCGAGGGCTGGTCGGGACCGTTGCAGGGCTACAGCAATCAGGCCCTGGATGAGGTGGCGCGGCGGCTTGAGGATTGGCGATTGACCCCGGCCGGTACGGCCGGCTACGCCAAGGCCGAGGTGACCGCCGGCGGCGTCGACACCGACGCGCTCTCTTCGCGCACCCTGGCGGCCCGTCAGGTGCCCGGGCTTCACTTCATCGGCGAGGTCGTCGATGTGACCGGGCAGCTGGGCGGCCACAACTTCCAGTGGGCGTGGTCCTCCGGCGTGGCAACCGGCCAGGCCGTCTAGACGTCGTGGCGGGGCTCGCCGGTGCCCTTGAAGTCGGCCACCTGGAGGTGGTGGCGACCGAGCAGGCGGTAGAACTCGGTGCGGTTGCGCCCGGCGATCCGGGCGGCCTGACTGACGTTCCCCTCAGTGAGCTTGAGCAGCCGGATCAGGTAGTCACGCTCGAACGCTTCGCGGGCCTCGGCCAGGGTGGGAATGGCCGGTTCCTGATCTTGGTTGAGGGCTTGGCGGATCAGGCGCTCGGGGAGGATCTCGCTGGTGCTCAGGGCCACGCACTGCTCGATAACATTCTGCAGCTGGCGCACGTTGCCTGGCCAGTCGGCCTGGACCAGCACCTCGATGGCCTCCGGCGAGAGGTCCTCGACGGGACGACCGTGGCGGCGGGTGGCCTCGGTCAGGAAGTGGCGGGCGAGCAGGGGGATGTCCTCGCGCCGCTCGGTCAGCGCGGGCAGGGCCAGGGTGACGACGGCCAGGCGGAAGTAGAGGTCCTCGCGAAACGAGCCGTCGGCACGGGCGGCCTCTAGGTCTCGGTGGGTAGCGGAGAGCACGCGCACGTTGATCGGGATCGGGTCGCGTCCGCCCACCGGGCGAATGACCTGCTCCTGGAGGGCACGCAGGAGTTTGACCTGCAGCTGCGCGGGCATGTCGCCGATTTCGTCGAGGAACAGGGTGCCGCCGTCGGCGTCGCGGAACAGCCCAGCACGATCCCGGTCGGCGCCGGTAAAAGCGCCACGGACGTGCCCGAAGAGCTCGGACTCGAGCAGCGTCTCCGGGATGGCCCCACAGTTGACCGGCACGAACGGCCCCTCGGCGCGGGGACTGTGGGCGTGCACGGCGCGGGCGACGAGTTCCTTGCCCGAGCCACTGGCGCCCTGGATCAGGACGTTGGCGTCGGAGTCGGCGACCAGCAAGGCGCGCTCAAGGACTTCCTCCATGCGCGGGCTGCGGGTCACCAGGCCATGACGCCGTCCCGCCTCGCGGGCGGTGTCGGAGGTCTGGCCGCCGCGTGCTGACAGGGCCTTCTCCAACTGCTCAAGAAGCTCGGGCGGGTCGAAGGGCTTGGTGAGGAACTCGTGGACGCCGCGGCGAGTCGCCTCGACGGCATCCTGGATGGAGCCGTGGGCGGTGAGGATGATCACCGGCAGGGCCGGCCAGCGCTCGCGGACCGCATCGAATAGCGCCAGCCCGTCCATGCCTTCCATGCGCAGGTCGGTGATCACGGCGTCCGCCGGTTGGCATTCCAGTTCGGCCAGGGCTCGCTCGCCGCTCTCACAGGTGGTGGGCATGTAGCCCGAGGCCTCCAGACGCATTTCCATCAGCCGGCACAGGCTCGGGTCGTCGTCGACCACTAGGATCCGAGGGCGTTGCGTCATACCGTTGCCTCCTTCGCATCTTTGGGCAGCCAGACGCGCATGTTCGCGCCGGGCCCGTCGGGACGTGCCAGCGCCTGGATGGTGCCGTCGTGGGCATTCAGGCATTCGCGGACCAGGGACAGCCCCAGCCCGCTGCCCTTGACCGAGCCGCTGCCCCGGGTCTCGCCCTGGCGGAACGGCTCGAAGATCAGCGATTGCTCGTGCTCGGGGATGCCTTGCCCGCGATCCTGTACCTCGAGCGTGACCCCTTGGTCGTCGCCGCGCAGGAGCAGGTCGATGGGCTGGTTCTCCGGCGAATAGCGCAGGGCATTGGAGAGGAGGTTATCGATCACGGTCGCCATGAGTTCACGATCGGCCTCGATCTCGGCGGGTTCCAGGTCGGTCCGGATCTCGATGCCGCGGCGCCGGGCCGTGAGCTCGTGGCGCTCGACGACTTCGCGGACCAGCGCGGCCAGGTCCAGGCGGTTGAAGTGGGCCGGGCGGGCAAGGGCCTCGCCGTGGCGCGCGAAACGCAGAAGATTGTCGATCTGGCGGCGCAGCTCGTGGCCGTTCTCGCGGACGATCCCGACGATCTCCTCGCGTCGTGTCGGGTCGCCGTTGAACGTGGGATCGCGGAGGAGTTCGGCCCCCTCGAGCACGGCGGCCAGCGGCGTCTTAAGCTCGTGGGAGAAGTGGCGCAGCAGCCGCTGGCGCTGGTTGCGCAGCTCGGCCAGTTGCCGGCGCAGGTCATCCAGCTCGCGGCCCAGGTTTTCCAGGTCCTGTGGGCCGCGGACCGCCACCGGGCGCTCGAAATCCGCCGTCCCGAGCCGGCGGATGTTGTCACCGAGGGCCTTGATAGGCCGGTGGATGCGTCCGGCAAAGTAGAAGGTGAAGGCCAGCGTGATCGGTACCGCCGCAAGCAGATGCCAGACGAAGATCTGGCGGGCCCGATCGGAGAAGGCCTGAACCTGGTCCACCTCCTCGTCGATCCGTCGGTAGCCGGCTGCGGAGATGCTGGCCACCGAACGGTGCAGGGCCAGACTCAGTGCCGGCACCTGGGCGGTGGCCTCAGGCCGGTCCGGCCCGAGCAGGTGCAGCGTGGTCACCAGGGTGGACTCTACGACCCGCAACCCCTGGTGAAGCCAGGTGGCCTCCTCGGGTCCGAAGGCACCGGGCGGGGCGCCGGCTGCGGCCAGCTCGCGGCGCCAGTGGCGATACTCCTGAAGGGCGGCGGGGTCGTTGTGGGTGGCATAACGGCGGGCAGCGCGTTCGATATCCATGGCGACACGCGCCATGTGAGCACTGTTCTCGGTGACGCCGACGGCTTCATAGATGGCGATCTGACTGTCGCTGGCGAGCCGATCCACGGACCATGCGGCGATGGCCAGAGCCAGGATCAGCGGCGCCGTCACTACCGCGAAGCCGGTCAAAAGCAGCCGGAGCAGGGATTTGGTAGGGCCGAACGGGTTGCGAAACCGGGCGGGGCGGACCGGGCGCAGCCTCATCCCGAACTCTGACCCCGGGCCCAGTCCAGTACGGCGTGCAGGGCGTCCGTCGCCACCGGCTTGGTCAGGTAGCGGTCACACCCGGCCTGCAGGGCGCGCTCGCGGACGTCGTCCAGGGCGTGGGCGGTGAGTATCACAATGGGTGTATACGGAACCCGATGCCTCCGTTCGAGTTCCCGAATCCGCGTTGCGGCCCGGTCGCCGTTGGTGTGTGACATCTGCATGTCCAGGATCATCAGGTCCGGTTGTGCCTGCTGCCACGCGGCTATCGCCTCCTCGCCGTCAGAGACCGTGGTGACCTCCCAGCCGGCGCGCTGCAACAGCTTGCTGAGCAATAGGGCGCTGGTTGGCTCGTCTTCGGCCACCACGGCCTGCGGTGGTGTGTTGCCCGGGATCGGACGCCGCGGCGCGTGAACGCCGGTGTCGGCCTCCGTCGGTGCATCCGTTGCCTCGCAGGTGGGTAGCGACACGGTGAAGGAGAAGGTGGTGCCGCATCCCTCGGTGCTCGTTACCTCGATCCGACCACCCATCAGGGCAACGAGTTCCTTGCAGATAGCCAGCCCCAGCCCGCTCCCCGGGGCGCGGTGCAGCGCTGGGTCACCGCGGGCGAATGGCTCGAAGACGGAGGCCCGGAGGGCTTCCGGGATCCCGGGGCCGGTATCGCTGACGCGGAAACTGATGCGCTCGTCGCCTTCGGGAGTCACGTAGACCGCCACCGACCCGCGCTCGGTGAACTTGATGGCGTTGCCCACGAGGTTATTCAGGACCTGAGCCAGCCGGGTCGGATCGCCGCGGACGATCCCCGGGAGGCGCTCATCCGGGTGCCAGTGCAGGGTGAGCCCTTGGTTTCGGGCCTGATGCTCCAGGGGGGCTAGCTGCTCATGGAGGAATTGGCGCAGCCGTAGCGTCCGAGGTTGAAGCCGCAGCCCGCCAGCGTGCAGCCGGGACAGCTCCAACAGCGTGTCGATTAGCCCTTCCAGCTGCCCCGCCGCGTTCCGGCAGTAGCCGAGGTACTCCTCCTGCCGGGGGGTGAGTGGCGTATCGGCCAGCAGCCCGCAGAAGCCGGCGATGGTGTTCAGGGGGGTGCGCAGATCGTGGCTGACGGCAGCCAGGAAGGTATCCCGGGCGCGTTCCGCCTCCTTCTGTTCGGTGATGTCGTAGATCGCGCCCTGCAGGACCCAGTCTTCCTGGCTGTTGAGTCGCACCAGACGGCCGATATCGCGCACCCAGCGCACCGAGCCATCGCGGTGTACGATGCGGTAGTTCAGGTCCGAGGTGCCGCCCTCGGCAATCAGCACCCTGATCCGCTGCCGGACCCGCTCGCGGTCCTCGGGGTGGATCAAGGAGGTCCAGTCGCAGTGGCCGCCCATGAAATCCGCCTGGTTGTAGCCGGTGATCTCAGCGACCATGCCGCGCAGCAGGACCGGGGCCGGTTCACCGAGTCGCCTCTGGTAGGCAATCCCGATGAAGTCCTCCAGGAACCGTCGGTAGCGTTGATCACGGGGTGACTGCTCGGCTGCCTTGAGTTCACTGATGTCCGTGTGGATGCCCAGCACCTGCCGGGGGAATCCCTCGGCATCCCGCGCCACGACCTGGCCCCGGGCGTGGATCCCTGGACGGGAAGGCCGGTACCGTCGCTACGCCAGAACAGGTCCTGCCAGGCCTCGAGGGCCTCGCCAGTCTCGATGACCCGGTAGATGGGGCAATGCTCTTCTGGGTAAGGGCGCCCATCGGGGTGGCTGTGGTGGGTCAGCGCATGGGCCGATTCGCCAATCACGCTGGCTTCGTCGCGGAACCCGAGCAGTCGCAGGGCGGCCGGGTTGAGAAAGGTGAAGCGTCCCTGGCGGTCGACGCCCATTACACCCTCGCCGAGGGCTCGGAGAATGTGCTGCGGGGGGAGGTTCACCATGTTTGCCGCGCGGGGTTTCCTTGCCGGGTTGCGAGGATCAATGGCTATCGATCGATGTTAACCGGTCAATGATAGAGCGAATGCACCTTTCCGTGGCCGAGCGCATCGTCGCGGTGCGACAGCGGGGCGATCCTGCGTTACGCTGCGCCGACCCAGATGACGTTTCGGAGGAGATCCATGCGGCCACAACGCAACAGACCGTACTGGCTCGCTGTGGTGCTCGTGCTGGCGGTCACCGGCTGGGGCGGCGGTGCCCAGGCCACGGAGCCGGGAGCGGCGTCCGGCCAGGACGAGGAGCTGAGCGAAGCGGATCAGGCCCTGAACGAGGCCTTCGAACTCCACGAGCAGGGGAAGCTGGAAGGTGCCTACGAGGCCTTCCGGGATCTGGCTGACGCCGGAGATGCCGAGGCCAAGGTTCAGCTAGGCTGGATGTACCTGGAGGGGCATACGACGGAGCCGGACATGGAACGCACCGCCGAGCTTTGGGAGCAGGCGGCCGAGGCCGGCCACGAGCGCGCGGCGCACCTGCTCAACGCCGTGCTGCCCGGGGTGGAGCACTGAGGCGGGGTGCCCGGGCGCGCCGCAGCGGCGCGCCCGGGTGGCTCATTACGCAGGTGGATGGATGAGGGAGTGATCGATGAGTCGAGTAATGCGTCAGGCGGTTTTGGGACTCGTGGGCGGTGCGGTTTTGATGGTGGGCTGCTCTGACGGCACGCCGGGGGAGTCCGCCCGGGCGGACGTCTTCGATCGCCTTGCCGATAGCCACTACATCGCGCAGGGCGAGAGCGACTTCCGCGTCTACGCCTTCAAGGATCCGCACTGCCCGGCCTGCACCAACCTGAAGAACGCCGTGGATAACGATGCCACGCCCAGCGTGGAGTGGCGCTGGGTACCGGTCGGGTTCCTCGGCTCGGGCGCGCAGGCAGATGCAGCGGCGATGATCGAGGACGAGAAGGATGTGGACGGCTACGACGCCGTCCAGGCCAACATGCGTCTGGCCCAAGAGCTGGGCGTGCGTAGCGTACCCACGGTCTTCTACCGGGGCACCGATGGCGAGGTGCGGTTCTTTGTCGGGGGCGAGCAGCAGGCCCTCGATGCCCTCGAGCGCATGGCCGCCGAGTAGGTCGCGAGGTCGGCCCCGGGGCTACCTACCGCCCGGGGGCCGGTGCGATCACGGTTCTTCGCCCGGTTCGTCTTCCAGGTCGTCGTCGGCCCGCTCGACGTGCTCGGCGACGAAGCGGAGATAGTCGGCCAGGTCCGCACCGCTCATGTAGTTGCGGGCGAAGGAAAGCGTCCCGAGCATGAGGGCTTCCACCGTGGCCATTGGCTCGTCGTCCTGGGCGTCGACGGCCTCCAGGCCCAGGGCCTGAACCTGTCTGGCAAGGTCGGTGTTGAGTCTGGGGGTGTCTTCGCTCATGCGGCTCCCTCTGGCTTGGGCATGCGCCCGGTGGGCTTGGGCGGGTCCCCATTATCCCCGAGCCACCCGGCTGCGCGCCACGCCAGCGGGATCCGGGGGTGCAGGCGGCCGACGGGCCCCTTCCATCAGGCGGCCGGGGCACTGATCCGCTTGACGAAGATCCAGTAGCTGTCCCCGCTCAGGGCCCGTTTCATGTGCACCCGGACCTTCGTCGGCGCCATCCGGTAGTCGAAGGTGTAGTCGAAGATCTCGTTGAGATCGCCGCTCCGGACGCCCTCCCGGAAACGACCGTAGAAGGTCTCCGTATGACCGCATGGGGCGACCTCGTTGAAGAAATCGCGACCGATCATCTCCGCCGGATCCCGACCGGTGATGGCCCCCTCGGTGGCGTTGTAGAGGAGGATGCATCCGTTGTCGTCGATCTGGATGACGCCGAAGGGAAGCTCGTCGATCTCCTCCGGCGTCATGGCCGCCAGCCGGTTCTCCAAGTCTGCGCGACCGAACAGGAGTGTGCCCATCCGATGATCCCTCCTTAGAAGAAGCTCTCCACCTCGTCGCGGAGGCGCCGTTCCGCCTCGTCGCGCTGCTCTTCCGCCTCCTGCTCGAGGCGTTCGCGCTGCTCCCGCGCCTCCTGTTCGAGACGCTCCTGCTCCTGCTCGGCCTCCCGTTCCAGGCGTTCGCGCTCCTCGTCCACCCGCTCCTCGATCTCTTCGCGTGCGGCACCGAGACGCTCCAGGCGCTCCTCACCCAAGGCTTCGGCGAGGTCGAGCCGGATGTCCGGCTCAAACAGAAAACCGGTGATCTCCAGGGGGATTGTGGCCCCGGCCAGGCGGTGCAGCAGCGGGGCATCCTCCTCGTTCAGGCCGTCGGGCAGGGTTGCCCGCACGCGGTAGTCGATCTCCTCGGCAAGGATGTTTGCCGACCCTTCGCCGGTGGCCTGGAGCACGGGCGACTCGAGCAGCAGGTCCTCGTTGTGCGCGATGCCGTCTTCCAGGGTGAAGCTCGCGGTCAGGTCCGAGAAGTCCGTCCGCTCGTCATGGCCGGGGGCCTCCGGCGGTTCCTCACGGCGCAGCTGGGCCGCCGCCTCGCGGATCTTGTGGGGGATGTTCAGCCCGAGCAGGTTGCCGTCCTCGGCGGCGATCCGGCCCGACCCCTCGAAATCCTCGATCAGCCCGTGCAGGTGCGCGCCCCCGCCACTGCCCTCGAAATGGAAATGGCCGCGCCCGTGGAGCCAGTCACGATCCAGCAGATCCTCCAGTAGGGGCGCAAAGGCCACGCCTTCGAGGGAGGTGGCCACGTTGAAAGCGGGTACGTCGCCGCGGGCATCCAGCCAGGCGTGACCGGCCAGCTCGCCTTCGTAAAGGCGGGCGCGCAGGGACTCGGCACCCAACTCGCCCTCGCTGCCGGTGAGCCGGGCCTCGAAGTCGCTGACCGTCAGGTCGGCGGCATGGAGTTCGTCGATGCCGATGCGGCCCTCGACGACCAGCGGGCGCAGTGGCTCCAGCGGGAAGTCCAGGGCCACTTCGCGCAGATCCCCCAGCCCCTCTTGCGGACCGTCGTCGCTGTCCGTGTTCCCGCCGTTGCCATGGCCGCTTGGCTCTCCCTCAGCTGTTTCGGGCGGCAGGTAGCGGTCAAGATCGATGTGGTTGAGCTGCAGCGCCAGCTCGATGGTCGGCTGCGCGGGCTCGATGGCCGCCTCGCCCTCGACCCGGCTGTCATCCAGCTCGACGGCGAGCCCGGTCAGATCGATGCGGTCTGCCGTGGCGTCGATCTCCCCGGAGCCGCTAAAGCTGCGCAGCACCCCGGGATCCTCGGTCTCCGGCGGCTCCTCGCCGAGCGCCTCGAGCAGGCCCTTGGGATCGAGGGGGCTCAGCGACCAGCTGGCCGTCAGCTCCGGGCCGGCATCGGCTTGGCGCAGCCGGGCCTCACTGGTGAACTCGAGGTATTCCTCGTCACCGACCAGGGCGTCGGCCCGGATCCCCACGGGTTCGTCCAAGCGCAGGGTGTCGATCTCCAGGTTGACGGGATCCAGCCGGATCCGCCGGTCATCGCTGCGGTCCTCCCAGTAGACGGCCCCCTCGTTGAGACGAACTCCGCCGATGACCATCCCCGCCAGGGCCTCCAGGTCGGCCGGAGGGGGCTCGGTCGCGTCAGCATCCGCCGGGGCATCGGCGCCGGCGGGCTGCTGCCCGGCATCGGACTCCTCCGCGGCGAATCGCTCTGCCAGGTCCGTCCAGTTGTCTTGGCCATCCTCGTCACGCATCAACCGCACAACCGGACGCTCGATCTCGACGGCCCGCGTGTGCAGTTCGCCGCGCAGCAGCGGCCAGACCTTCATGGCGGCGGCGAGCCGGTCGAACTCAACGAACGGCTCGTCGTGGTAGCCGTCGGCGTCGGCCATCGTGATGCGTCCGACCTCGATACCGAGCCAGGGGAAGAACGACCACTCGATCTCGCCCTCGATCTCGAACTCCCGGCCCAGCTCGCGCTCGGCGAGGGCGGCGAGGTCATCGCGGTATTCGTTCGGGTCGATAACCAGCGCCGCCACGGCAATGGCGACGCCCAGGGTCAGGATCAGGGCGAGGAGGCCCAGCAGGAGCCACTTGAGAAGGCGCAGCATGGTTGAACGGGTCCTTTCCGGCATCCGGTGATGCGACCCACTCTAGCGCGGCCGTATCCCCGATCGCCAACCGGGCAGAAGCGCCCTACCCGAACATGTCCCGGGTGATCGATTCGTACCAGCCGGGTGCGTAAATGGCCTCGACCTGACGAAACTCCTTGCCCTCGTCCTCTGGGCTGAGCCCCCCGGAGCCCTCCACCTCGCGGATTCGTCCGTCGCGGTGCTCGAAGACCGCCGCGATGGTGAACGCCCAATCGGGTGCGACCAGGCTGTAACAGGTGTTGACCGTGGGGAACCCCGGGCTTGGCTCTCCAGTGAGTTCGCCGACGAGGGTTGCGGCCACCAGTTTACCCTGGTTGTTGGCGCTGTGGGCTGACTTGGGCATGTCGCCTGCGATCGCCGCATCCCCGATGATGTAGACGTCTTCGTGCCGCTTCGACCGGAAGGTCTCCTGATCCACCGGGCACCAGCCGGTGTCGTCGACCAGGCCGGCCCGATGGGCGATGGCGCCGGCCTGCTGAGGCGGGATAAAGTTGATGACATCACCCTGGTGCATCTGGTCCCCCCCGTCGGTGAAGACTCTGCGGTCTGCCACCGAGAGCCGTTCGGGGGCGCCGCCGGCGGACGCGGGAACCCACTCGATCATGTCGCCGTAGAGCTCCTCCCAGCCCTGCTTGAACAGGGTCTGCTTCGAGAAGCTGTCCTTCGGATCGAGTCCCAGCACTTTCGCCCGCGGTTTATGGGACTTGAGGTAGTGGGCGATCAGCGCCATGCGCTCGTAAGGCCCGGGCGGGCAACGGTACGGCGACTCAGGCGGGCAGACGATGACGGTGCCACCGTCGTCCATAGCCTCGAGCTGCTCGCGCAGGATCCGGAACGGGCGGCCGCCCTGCCAGGCGTGTGGGATTTGCTCGGTACCTTCTCGGTCGAGGCCCTCGACCCGGTCCCAGTCGAAGTCGATACCTGGGGCGACCACCAAGCGGTCGTACTGGATGGGGGTATGGTTGCGGGTCATGACGCGCCTGCCGGCCAGGTCCAGCTCTTCAGCGCGGTCATGGATCACTTCGATGCCATGGCGTTCACGCAGGTTGTCGTAGCCGTGGCCCAGCGTGTCCAGATCCCGGAAACCGCCGAGGTACCAGTTGCCAGCGTAGCAGGTGTAGTAGGTCTCGTTGGGCTCGATCAGAGTGATCCGCAGGTTGGGTGCGTGCTCCTTGAGGTACCGGGCCACGGTGGCACCGGCGGAACCGCCCCCGACCACGGCGATGCGGGCATCGAGCTGGCTGCGGGCCAGGCTCAGGGTGGGGAAGCCGGCCAGCCCCAGTGCGGCTATGGTGCCACCGGTGGCACCCAGGCGCAGGAAATCGCGTCGGGAGTATGATCGGCTCATGATCCAGGGCCTCAGTCGAGTTCACTCAGGTAGGCGGCAAGCTCGCGGATCTCGTCCGCGGTGTAACCGGTTGCGTGACGGTCCATCACGGTGGGGTTGCGCTTGCCTTTCTGGAAGTCTTCCAGATATTCCACCATCAGCTCCTCGTCCCAGCCGGCGATCGGCGGCATGGTATCGGCACCCTGGCCATCGGGGCCGTGGCAGGCAAAGCAGCTCTGGGCGATGAGCTCACCGCGGGTGAGCGGGTCGTCGTCGGCCTGGACGGGGGTGACAAGGAGGGCCCCGCACAGGGCGATCAGGATGGTGCGAAGGGGTGGTTTCCTGACGGGCATCGCTCGAAGTCTCCTCCCTTTGATGTCGAGCGCGGCGCGATTAAGCTGCGGAGTATACGCCACACCCTTCGCCGCACGGAACGGTCTGCCCATGAGAAAACCCCACGAGTGGCTACTCGATGCATCCATCTACTTCTCATTCGACCGTAGCGGCTTCGAGCGCCACGCGCGCACCTGGCCCGGGTTCCGGGACCGCCTGCGGGAAGGCCCGCAGGAGGCACTGACCGGCCTGATTACCGGCGGCAGTCGTGGCATCGGCGCTGCAGCCGTTGAGCGCCTGCGCGGCATGGGCCATCGAGTGCTGAGTTGCGGGCGCGGGGCAGGGACCGGGGACCCGGATTACCGCACGCTGGATACGGGGGACTGGGCGGCCGTGGCACGCGCGGGGGAGACCCTTCCGCCGCTTGACTTTGTGGCCCTCAACGCCGGAGGGATGCCGGAGCAGTTCACGCGCAATGCCGACGGCGTTGAGCTGCAGATGGCCTCGCAGCTCTTCGGGCACTACCTGCTCGTCCACAACCTGGCCAGCTCCGGCAGGCTGCGCGAGGGCGCCCGCGTGATCTGGATGAGTTCCGGGGGGATGTACCTGCAGCGCCTGCACCTGCGCCATATCTTTGAAAACGAACGCTACGACAAGGTCGCCACCTACGCCAACGTCAAGCGCGCACAGACGATCGTCAATGCGCAGATGGCCCGCATGCCGCTGTTCCGCGATGTGGACTGCTGCGCCATGCATCCTGGCTGGGTGGATACCGCCGGGGTGCGTGAGGCGATCCCGGGGTTCTGGCGCTGGACCCGCGGCCGGTTGCGCAGTCCCGAGCAGGGGGCGGACACCTTGGTGTGGCTGGCGGCAAGGGCCGGCGGGCCCAGTGGGGCTGAGGCCTCGAGCGCACCGGAATCCGGGGGGTTCTACTTCGATCGTCGGAGCGTCTCACCGTACCTGGTGCCGGGTACCCGCGAGCCGCTGGCCGAGAGGCGCCAGCTGCTGGAACTAATCGACCGCCTGCTGGCACCGTACCGCGATGGCGGCGGCGCGCTGGCGGACACGATCGGCTAAGGAGGACGAACGTGAGGGTGCGGCAGTTGACGCCCCGTTCGGGGAAAGCGGGGCTGTGTCCAGGGGCGGGGAGGCTCGGGGTCCGGGTGGTGGCGCTCATGCTCGGTCTGACCGTTGGTGTCGCGGCGCGGGCCGTGACGCTGGAGGTGGAGATCCTGTTGCCGAAGGCCGACCAGGGCAGTGTCTACGTCGCACTCTTCGACGACGCGGAGGCCTTCCCCGATGCGGACCGGGCGCGCGCGCGCAAGACCCGTCCGGTGGAGGGCGACGCGGTGACGCTGACGATCTCCGATCTGACCCCCGGTCAGTACGCCGTGGCCGCCTTCCAGGACCTGGACGGCAGTGGCGATCTGACCACCAACTTCCTGGGTGTGCCGAGAGAACCCGCCGGTTTTAGCCGCGGCGCCATGGGCCGCATGGGACCGCCCGACTTCGAGGATGCCGCGTTTACGGTGGAAGAGGGCGGGACCCGCATCACCCTGGATCTGCGTTAGCGCCGGCGGGCGGCGTATGCCCGGGCCGTTTACCGGCCCGGGGGCGTGGGCTCCCGCCTCGCGTCACCGTCGGGTCAGGAGCCCGGTGCGCGGATGCAGACCCGATTGCGCCCCTGGGTTTTCGCGGCATAAAGCGCGCAATCGGCGCGCTCGAAAAGGTCTTCACCCTCATCATCCGCCTCCAGCGTGCTCACCCCGAAGCTGGCCGTCAGCTGGTACTGGCGGAACACCGGGTGATCGGCCAGCGCCCTGCGCAGCTTCTCCGCCGTTCGATGGGCCCCAGCCAGATCGGTGGCCGGCAGCAGGACCACGAACTCCTCGCCACCCCAGCGGCCCACCGTATCGGCCTCGCGGACCCCGGCGCGCAGCTGACTGGCCAGGGTGCGCAGGACGGCATCGCCGATGGCGTGGCCGTGCTCGTCATTGACCTGCTTGAAGTGATCGAGATCGATCAGCAGCAGCGACAGGGGGTGATCATTTTGGCGGTGGTAGTCAATCTCGTTGGCCAGCTGCTGATCCAGCCCGCTGCGGTTGAGCAGACCCGTGAGCTGGTCTGAGTGGGCCTGCCGGTTCAGGGCCGCGAGTTCGCGGTGGCTGTGGGCCAGCCCGCGGTTGATCTGTCGGGCCAGCAGGCGCAGTTCGCGCAGCCACGCCACCGGCCCATGGATCGGGATGGGGCGCCGGGCGGCTGCCGCCTGCGCCGTCCGGCGTAGCGGAAAGACCAGCAGCCGGCGTGCGATCTGATGAAAGAGCACGGTGGCAAGCACGATGGACCCGCCGGTCCCTGCCAGCACGGCGATCCAGACGCGGCGCACGTCCTCGGAGGCGGATTGCTCCATCTCCAGGCGGGCCAGGATGTCCAGGTGGTGGCCGTCCTCGTCGAGATCGATGCGGTTCAGCCAGGCGTAGTAAGTGCCGGGCTCGTCAGCATTCTGCGGCCGGTAGACACCACGGCGCTCCACCGCTTCCAGGGAGTGGCGGGTGTGTTCATCGAGCTGGACCTGGCTCTGCGCGAAGGCCTCGGCCTTGTCGAGCCCGCCCAGGTCCGGATCCAGGCCCAGGGGGATCAGCCACTGGCCGTTGACCAGGAAGAAGAGCTCACCCTCATACGGGGTCCGCTGCTCCATGCGCCGCTCCATGCCCCGAAAGACCTCATCGATGAAGTCAGGGCTGAACCCGAGCTCCAGCGCGTAGCCCTCATCACCGAGGGGGCCGTAGGTGTAGAAGCGGAACTCCCGGCTGACCAGTTCCAGTGTGGGCGGCCCAATGAGAACCTGATCTTGCGCCAGCGCGGTCTCGAGCATGCCGCGGGCGTCCTCCATCCCCTCCATGGTGAAATCCAGATCCTGGTCGGGTTCGAAGGTCGTCCGGGTGATGCGCAGCTCCGGGTCGACGATATAAAGATGCACCGGATCGCCCAGGGCTTGGCTAAGCTGTGCAGCCAGGGCATCCAGATCGACCGCCTCAATCCCTTCCGCCTCGATGGTCTGGCGGGCCTGTTCGTGGGCCTGGCGATAGCGGTCCTCGCTACTCTCCAGAAACCGCTCGAGTTCGGCGTAGCCGGCGCGAAGTTCGGCCCGCACGCCCTCGACCAGCGCCGCATTGACCTGCTGGTCATGGGCCTGCTGGCGATCGAGCAGGATGTAGCCGCCGACGATGTGAATGGTGATCAGCGCGGCGAGCAGCGAGGCGATGCCGAGGAGCAGCAAGGCCCCGACGCCCAGACGTGGCCGGTATCGAGAAGGGATCAGAGCCATGCCTGGCGCGTTTCCGTCCTGGTTGCGAAGGGTTGGGGCGCCCGGAGCGGCGCCCCTAATCGATCATCCGGGGATCAGTTGTCCCGGTAGTTGTCGTGGCAGCTCTGGCAGGATTCAGCGACCTGCATGAAGCGATCCTGAACATCCGCCAGCTCGCGATCCCCCCCTTCGGTGGCCTCGGCAAGCTCCTGGGCGGCGGTCTCGAAATGGGTCATGCCCTCGGAGAAGCGGTCCCACTCATCCCAGATAGCCGGCTTGGCATCGGTGTCACCATCGTGAGGGCCGCCCTCAAAACCCTCCTTGGCCATGCGGCTAAGGTCCGCAACGCGGGCCGCATTGCGGGCGAACTGCTCGGCGTCATAGTCGATCTCACCCTGAGCCATGTCGCCCATCGGGCCGAAGTTGGCGCCGACCAGGGTGAACACGGCCTGCCGGTAATCGATCTGATCCTCGTCGGATTGTGCCACTGCGCCGGTCGCCAGCAGGCATCCGGTCGTGATGGCCAGGGTGGTGGAGAGCAGTCTGCGCATCATGGCACCTCCTTTCGCGCTAGTCGGGTCCGGGGAAGTGGACCCCGATGGATCCGTTGCTTGGCAGCACTTGCTCAAGCCTAGTCGGTGGTTGGGGCTGGATCAAACGCGGGAGCACCCACGGGGCCTGACAGGCACCGGGTAAGGAGCTAGGCTGGATACCGTGCGAGCAGCGGGTCAGCGGTACGCACAAGGATCGCCCGCGTGCATGGAAGGGGGATGATGAGCGGAGAACAGCGGGTTCTGGTCTGGGACTTACCCACACGGCTCTTCCACTGGGCCCTGGTGGTTGCCCTCGGGCTCTCGTGGTACAGCGCGGAGCAGGGGCTGTCGGGCTGGGATCTCCATCAGTCGAGCGGTTATGCGGTCATCACCCTGATCCTGTTCCGGCTGCTATGGGGGTGGTTCGGCAGCGAGACGGCGCGATTCGGCGACTTTCTGGCGGGCCCACGGACCATTGCCCGCTACCTCCGGGACTGGTGGCGCGACCGCACCCCGAGTCGCGGCCACAACCCACTCGGTGGTTGGGCGGTGGTTGCCCTTCTGGCGCTGGCGCTGGTGCAGGCGGTATCGGGGCTATTCGCCACCGACGATATCCTGCGTAGCGGGCCGCTGACCGGTTGGATCGGCTCCGACATGGAGCGCACCATGACTCGCCTGCACAGCCGCACCTTCGACCTGCTGCTGATCCTGATCACCCTCCACGTGGTGGCCATCGCGGTGTATCGCTGGGTGCGTGGCGAGCGGCTGCTCATGGCCATGATCAGCGGCTACAAGCGCAACGGTTTCGCACCGCCCTGGATTGCGCCGCTCTACCGTGCCGCCGTCGCCGCCGCGGTGGCGGTGGGCGTGGTGTGGCTGCTCCTGGCCACGGCACCGTAAGACACGCGGGCCACCCGGGTGGGCGGCCCACGCGTGGCCGGTCACTGGGCGGTCATCCCGCCGTCGACCATGTAGTTGGAGCCGGTGATCCCCGAGGCCGCATCAGAGAGCAGGAAGGCCGCCACGGACGCGACCTCGTCGTTGTTGACGTAGCGCCCGAGCGGGATGCGCGCCGTGAAGCCCTGCTTGACCTCGTCGCCGTGCCCGGGGCTGACCTGATCCTCGATCGAGCGCATCATCCGGTTGTCCACCGGGCCCGGGTTCACGCAGTTGACCCGGATCCCCTCGGCGCCGAGCTCAGCCGCGGCGGTGCGCATCAGGCCCATGACCGCGTGCTTGCTGCTGACGTAGGGGCTCAGCCCGGCGACGCCACGCACGCCAGCGACACTCGAGGTGATCAGGAGGCTGCCGCCACCGGCGCGGCGCAGAGCGGGCAGGGCGGCCTGGATGCCGTAGCGGACGCCGTGCACGTTGACCGCCAGCACCTGCTCCCAGACGCTGTCGTCCGCCGCTTCCAGCGGACCGGCCCGACCCTCGATGCCGGCGTTGAGAAAGACCCCGTGCACAGCCCCGAATTGCGACTCGGCCTCGCGGATCATGGCCTCGTTGTCGGCCTGGCTGGAGACGTCCACCGCCATGGCGGCGGTGCCTTCACCCAACTCCTCGGCCAGCCGCTGCACACCGTCGAGCTCCCGGTCGGTGAGCAACAGGCGCGCCCCCTGGGCGTGGAGGTGGCGTGCCGTGGCCTCGCCGATGCCCCCAGCGGCCCCGGTGATGACGATGACCTTGCCGTCTACTCCCTTCATGGTTCGTTCCCCTCGTTCAGATTCGGCGGCGCCTACTCGCTGATCATTCTAGTCCTCTCGATGCTGGCGCTCTACGTGGCCCGCCCGGTGGTGCTGATGCGGGCCAGCTCGGGTGCGGATCGCACCTCGCCCTGGCCGGGTCACGGCAGGTGCTGGTCCAGGAACTGGCGCAGCCCGTCGCGATACGCCCGGCCGCTGGTGAGAAAACCGGTGTTGTGGTCACCGCGGATGGTGAGCAGCTGCGCCTCGCCCGGGGCGGCCTCGCGCAGGGAGCGGGCGTGGTGGTAGGGGATGATCTCATCGTCACGGCTGTGGACGATCAGCACCGGTGCCCGGGTCTCGGTAAGGTAATCGGCGGTGGCGTATTCGAGCCGCGTCAGCCAGCGGGTCGGGTAGAACGGATAGAGATCGCGGGCCACCGCCTCGGCCGAGGTAAAGCTCGACTCCAGGATCAGCGCCGCCGGGCTGGTGTGGCGCGCCGCGCTGGCCGCCAGGGCACCGCCCAGCGAGCGGCCATGGAAGACCATCCGTTCTCCGGGCACGCCCAGTTCCTCGCGCACCCACCGGGCCACCGCACGGGCATCCTCGTGCAGCCCCGCCTCGTGGGCGCTGCCTTCGCTTTGCCCGTACCCGCGGTAGTCGAAGATGATCACATCCAGCCCCAGATCGCGGAGGATCGCGATCGTGTCCAGGCGGTGGGAGATGTTCCCGGCGTTGCCGTGGAAGAAGATCACCACCCCGCGGGGGCTATCGGCCGGGATGCGCCAGCCGTGCAGGGTGACCCCGTCGGTGCTCGGGATGGCCAGATCCTGATAGTCCCAGCCGCGGTCTGCCGGGGCGGATTGCAGCTCGCGGGAGGGGATCTGCGGCAGGTGGACCATCCGCTCCTGTCCGAAGAAAAGCAGCGCGCCGAAACCGACGTAGATCAGACCGGCCGCTGCGGCGAGGCTCAGCAGCAAGCGCATCCGGATCTCCGTGAGCAGGCTGGGGGTTCCTGGCGGACAGGGTAACGGCTCGTGCCGCGCCGCGACGAGGGCGGGGCAGCGCTGGGCTACATTGGGGGCTGGGGAGTCGTGCGGGCGCAAAGGTGTGATCGTTATGAGGGGAGGCCGGCTCGCTCTTGTCACGCTGATCCTGGTCCTTGCGGGCCCGTCGTCTGGGGCCATGGAGCGGACAGAGCCGGCGGGAGCCGGTGACAACCGCTCCTATGTGGCGCTCTACGTCGGCCAGAGCGCCCAGAACCGGCTGGTTCACATCATCAGCCGGGCCTCCGCCAGCCGCCAGGAGAGCTATATGGTAAGCGTGGCCTACGGCACTCGGATCGCCCGCCGCGGCGGCCTGGACCTGGAGGTCGAGGGGCAGCTGGTCCGGCACACCGGCCTGCAGCGCCATGGGGAGATCAACGGCGTCCTGGTCGCGCGCTGGACCCGTTTCCCCTGGGATCGTTGGCTGGATACCCGGGCGGCCTTTGGGGAGGGGCTGTCGTGGGCGACCGAGGAGCCCGCTATCGAGCCCCGCGGGGACAAGGGTGACGAGAAGGACTCGGCGCAGCTGCTCAACTATTTGTTGCTGGAGTTGGAGGGCAAGCCCCCAGGGCAGGCATGGAGCGGATTCGTGCGCATCCACCACCGCTCCGGTGTCTTCGGCCTGTTCGATGGCGTCCGTGGCGGTTCCAACTTCGTCGGCGCCGGGGTGCGCCGCTATTTTCGGGACCTGCCCCTTGTGCGTAAGGTGAGGCGGTCACCCTCGGGGCGAGCGGGCCCCGCCGGGGTCGACAGCTTTCGCGGAAACAAGGGGATACTTTAATGGTGAATGCTCAAGGCAATCGGGTCGTGGTACTGGATGGTGGCATGGGGCAGGAGCTGCGGCGGCGCAGCAGCCGCCCGGCATCACCGCTGTGGTCCGCCCAGGTGATGCTGGAAGAGCCGGAGCTGGTGGTCGCCGCCCATCGTGACTTCATCAAGGCCGGCGCCCGGGTGATCACCGCCAACACCTACAGTGCCACCCCGCGCCGTCTGGCCCGTGACGGGGACCCCGATCTATTCCATCCCCTGCACGAGGCGGCACTAAACGCCGCCCGCACGGCCCGTGAGGAAACGGGTCAGGATGTGCGCATCGCCGGTTGCCTGCCACCGCTGGTGGCGAGCTATCGCCCCGACGTAGCGCCGGACGACGCCACCTGTCACGCCGACTACCGCCAGATGGTCGAGGCCCAGGCCGAGGGGGTCGATCTTTTCCTCTGCGAGACCATGTCCCTCGCCCGTGAGGCCCGTGCCGCGACGATCGCCGGGGTGGAGAGCAATCTGCCGGTCTGGACCGCGTTCACGGTGGACGACGGGGATGGCACACGCCTGCGCTCCGGCGAGTCTCTTGCCGAAGCGGCTCGTGAAGTGGTGGCCGTGGGCGCGCAGGGCGTTCTGATCAACTGCGCGGTGCCCGAGGCAGTCGCGACGGCCATGAGCGAGATCGCGGACCTTGGTGTGCCGTTCGGCGCCTACGCCAACGCCTTCACCTCCGTCGAGGCACTGCAGCCGGGGGGTACGGTCGATGTGCTGGAGGCCCGCAAGGACCTCGACCCCGCCGCCTATGCCGAGCATGCGCTGGGCTGGGTGCGACAGGGTGCGAGCATCGTCGGTGGCTGCTGCGAGGTGGGCCCGGCCCACATCGAGACCCTAAGCAAGGAGCTGGCCGCCGCCGGGTACGAGTTGATATCGGCCTAGCGGCCGGTTACCTCCTGAAGGACCGCGGGCCGTGATGGCCGCGGGGCGCTCGATCAGGGACGATCGAGCCTTGAGGGGTGCCGGACGTGCCGCGGCGACCGCCTGTCGCAGCCCGATGCACAGTGCCGCAAGAACATCCCGGACCGGCGCAGCTTACCCCCAGCGGGCTCCTTGACTTCTTCTCCAACCCTGGTCCAAGTTCAAAGAACCACCGCGGCTCATTTGCTCTCCTCATATAGCCCCTGCCGAGCGGCTAGCCCATGAAGCAGCGTCGAAGATCGCCAGCCAGGTACCGGGATGCCCCCGAGCGGTTGCGTGAGGAACGTGACCGGCTTCTGGCGGATTCCTTACCCGAATGGGTCTACTGGGTGGGGCAGGACGGACGACTCCTCTACGTCTCGTCGGCCTGTCAGTCGGTTACCGGTTACTCGGCGCAAGAACTGTTGGATGATCCTAACCTTTTGGAGCGCCTAATCCACCCCGACGACCGCGCCCACCACGGTGAGCATTGCCAGACCAACAACGATACTGCTGCAACAACTTTACATTTCCGCATCCTCACCCGATCGGGGGAAGTTCGCTGTATTGAGCAGGCACGCCGAGAGGTCTGGGACGATTCCGGTTCGTACCGGGGGTACTGCGCGATTAACCACGATGTGACCGCCCGGAGAGAGACCGAGGAGTCCCTCCGCCGTAATGAGATCGCGCTGGCGCATGTCCTGGATACCGTACCGGATATCGCGATCCAGGGGTATCAGCTCGACGGCACAGTGGTTCACTGGAACCGTGCCAGTGAACGGCTCTATGGCTATACAGCCGAGGAGGCTATGGGGGGCAACCTAGCAGACCTTATTATCCCCCCAGAGGCGCGCGACTCGTTTATCCGGCGCATGCAGGAGCTGCGTGAGGGCGCGAGTCTGCCCTCCTCGGAGATCCTGGTTGTCAATGGCCACCGTCTTGGACCCACTTGCGGACATTAAAATTGACCCACCTTGCCGGTCTCAGCCGGCGGTCTTCTCCTTGAGTCGGTAGCTCTCACCTCCGAGCATGTAGATCGATGAGTGATGGATGACCCGATCGATGATCGGGACGGCGACGTTGTCGTTGTGGAAGAACTCGCCCCAGTCGGTGAAGTCCTTGTTGGTGGTCAGGATCAGCGAGCGGTACTCGTAGAAGGCGTGCACCAGCTGGAAGAGGTTGTAGCGCGCCTGGCGGCTCATCGGCAGGTAGCCGAGTTCGTCGATGAGCAGCAGGTCGAAGGTAAGCGGTCATTCCGTGACGTCGTTGACGGGGATCACTGGACATCCCGGAGCATCTTGATGAGCCCGGGGGAGACTTTCCACTGACGGTGATCCTCGGTGTGGACCACCACCGTCTTGCGGTTAATCTTAACCACCCGGCCGAACACCTCGCCCTCGCGGCTTTCGAACGACACCTCCTGTCCCAGGCGCAGGTGCTTGAGGACATCGAGATCCTGACGCGCCCGCAGTTCGTCGATGCGGCGGCAGATGATCTCGTTGAGTTCCAGGAGTTCGTCGAGGCTGAGATCGTCAATGCGCATTCAACCGGCTCTCGCTGGCTAACTATGGACTGGGGAGGCAGTGGTGTCTAAGGCTCTACATCCGAGCGCAGCGGCGCATCAGCGAACCGGGTTTTCCAACACCGCGGCGTGAGCTCCTCGACCCGGGCCGCCGGGTGCATGCCGACGCGCTGGAGCACATCGATCAGGTACGTGGTCGGATCCACGCCCTGCAGCCGACAGGTCACCAGCAGCGTCTGGATGGTGGCCACGTGCTCGGCACCGACCTCGCTCCAGCAGAATAACCAGTTGCGCCGACCCATGGGGATGGGGCGCAGCCCCCGCTCCAGGTGGTTCGTGTCGATGGGGACATCCGGGTGTTCCAGGAAGACGGCCAGGGCCGACTGGCGCTCGCGCACATACCCCAGCGCCTTGAGCAGCGGGTGGCGCGGCTCAAGATCCATGCGCTGGAGCTGCGCATCACACCATTGCCAGAAGTCGCGCACCAGCGCAGCGCACTGCTCCTGGCGCGCCTGGCGTTTGTCCTCGCCGTGGAGTCCACGCGCACGGATCGATTGCTCCCGGTCGTAGAGCGCTGCGATCTGCTCCAGAGCTTCGCGCGCTGCCGGGTCGCTGTCCAGGGCCCGCTCGAACTGGCGGCGCATGTGTGACCAGCACTGGGCGTGGATGATCTGCGGCTGTCCGGCGGCGTATCGCTCGTAGGCCGCGTAGCCGTCGGTGAGCAGCACCCCGTGGAAGCGACCGGCCAGGGTGCGTTCGATGTGCGCGCCGCCACGGCTGGGGCTGAAGGTAAAGCAGATCTCGTCGCTCTCACCGTACAGCGGCCAGAAGTAGCCCTGGTGCATCTTGCCCGGGCCCTTGCGCCCGGCCTTGATCGGCGTCTCGTCCATGGCCAGCACCCCGCCGCTGAGCACGTGCGCCAGCTGTGCCTGTGCGATCGGGGCGAGCAGTGGACTGGCGCGCGCTACGACGGCGGTCAGCGAGCTGCGCGCCACCTGGATGCCGGCCTGACTCAGGCGCTGAGCCTGTCGGTACAGCGGCAGGTGGTAGCAAAACTTGTCGACCAGCACCCCGGCGGCGAAGCTGACATCAAAGACACTGCCCTCGAAGACGTTGCGCGGCGCCGGGACACTCGTGAGCGCGCCGCTGCTGCGCTCCTTGAGAACCGGGTGGCGGTACTCGAGGATCTCGTAGCCTGCCCGGCGCTGCGCGAGGCGGAACGTCGTGCGCGTGGCCACGACCTCATCGCTCTCCCGGCCTGCGGGCGGGGGCACCTCAATGACCCGCCTCGGGACGCTGTCGTCAAAGCGCAGCCCCGTGTCGTTGGCGGCGTTGTCGCGGTTCTTGCCCTTCCTGCGGGTGTAGGTGATCTTCTCACGCTCTTGCTGCTCGGGCACCGGCGTGGCCGCCGGGTCGAACAGGTTCGCTTGCACGGCCGGATCGAGGATCTGGTGGCGTTCAGACTTCTCGCCGAAGAGCTGGCGTTTGAACCAGGCGAGCTGGCGGCGCAGCTCCTTGAGCTCGCCGTGCAGGGCCTGATTCTCGGCAACAATCCGGGCGTGCTCAGTGGCACAGATGGCATTCGACAAGGGGCTGATTCCCTTCGCAAATCACCGGTCCATTATACCGGCTTCCACCCCCGAGCGGGGGTCTTTATGCCACCTTTTTCGTCGGCTACGGATGGTCAGATCCAGTCCCTCGAGCAATGCGGCGAACTGCGTCCAGCTCAGCGCCTCCAGGACCTGTGCCTGAGCACCCCCCACGCCGAACTGACCCTGCTCCAGGCGTTTGCTCCACACGCAGTAGCCGTCGCCGTCGAAGTAGAGCAGCTTCATCAGGGTGCGCCGGCGATTGATGAAGATGAACCCCTGGCCACTGAGCGGATCCCGGCCGAGGTGGCGACGCACCAGTGCGGCAAGACCATCGAACGAGCAGCGCATGTCCGTCGCCCGAGTGCACAGCCACAGGCGCCGCGGCGGCGTCAGCACCCCGGAGCTCGCCGGATCCGCAGGCAGACGCCGGCGCCGAGGTCCAGCTCCACCTCCCAGGGCGGGGTGTCCTGCTCACCCTGGCCGGGGGCGTCCGTTGACGGGCTACCCGGTAACGAAAGCTCGGCGAACAGACCGCCTGCGGGCTCGAGCGCCGAAGGCGCCGGCTCCGCCACCTCGGCCGGTTTCGGTGCCACCGCAGCGGCCTGAAGGCGTCGACGCCAGGCGGTGAACGTGCTTTCGGCCACACCCTCTTGCGCGCAGAAGGCGCGCAACGTCAGGTCCCCTTGGGCGTAACGCTGGATCAAAGCCTGCCATTCGGCGGCTGTCCGGCGGGAGCGGCTTCTGCGGGCGTGGGGCATCTCGGTGCTCCTGTCTGCGATCGGATGAACGCAGATTACCCAGCTCACCACAGGCCCGGAACAACGCCTTGGAATGAACGCTTACCGACGAGCAGCGAGGCCGAGCCGGCGCAACGTCGGGTTCCAGTGCTGCTCCGCCACCCAGCTCGACTCGATCGCCCGCCCGTCCTCGCGCACGAAAACGTAGTCCTCGGCCGCCTTGGTGGCCACATGCTGACCCAGTTCCGCGGCCAGCTTCGGCGAGAGCGGGATCTCGCGCCGGGTCTTCGGGTGCTTGAGCGTCGTCTGCCGACCATCGACGCGCGCCTCGCGGACCCGGAGCTGGCGACGCTCCAGGTCGAGGTACTTGACCTTGAGGCCGTTGACCTCGCAGGAGCGCAGCCCCGTGTAGAAGCGCAGCTTGAAGTACAGCCGCAGGCGCGGGTCGACCACCTCCAAAAAGGCGTTGACCTGCTCGGCGGTCAGCGGCATCGGGTCGTTGCGGTCATCGCGCAGGGGCGGCAGCCCGGCCATCGGTGAGGGCATCCCCAGCTCCCGCTCGGCAAAGCGCAGGATGCCGGATAGCGGCGAGAGGATGAAATTGATCCGTGCGTTGCTCAGCCGCCGCTTGCCGCAGGCGTCCGTTTGCTCAATGAGCCCCTGTCGGAAGGCGCGCACGGAGCGCTCGGTGATCTGATCGAGCGGCCAGTCGCCGAAGTGCGGGATGAGGTACTGATGGATCACGCCCTCGACGCGTCGCCGGTAGCTCTCCTTCCACTCGCCCTCGTGCAGCGCCAGCCACTGCCGCGCATAGTCCGCGAAGCGCCGCCCCGGAGCACGCGAGCCCCGCTCCCGGATCCAGCGCTGCGCGCGCTCGAGCTTGCGGCTTTGCGGGAACCAGGCCGCGTAGTCGAAGGTGCCCATCTCCAACTCGGCGTTGATCTTGCGCAGATTCCGGCGCACGCGTCGCCGATTCTCGGGGGTATCACGCAGCCCCGAGCTTTCCCGGAACCGGCGGCCGTAGATGCACAGGTCGTACTGAATCGTGCCATTGGGCCGAATGCAGAAGCTCGCCATGGCGCACCCTTCCCACTATCGTCCGTGAACGCTGACCACTAGTGTACAGGTATACACCTACCGCGCAAGAAAGCCAGAATCCGCCCCCGAGCAACCTGGGCACCCGGCGCTACGATGGCTCGGCCAACCGCAACCCCCCGGCCAGACGCCACCGCTGACCGCCCTCAGCAGGCCGAGCGCACGCGGCGCTGCCACCACGCAGCGGCCCCACTCGGGTCACTGGCCCCCGGGGCGGTTGCGCTGTCACGGTGACGGGGTCAGCGGTGCTGACACGACTCAGCACCCGGGCGCGGATCAGCGCCGCCGCCGCCTTGTCTCGCGTTGCGGTGCGTTGCCTCCAGCGGGGCCACAGGCCTTCGCAGATCCCTGACGGGCTGGGCTTTGCGCTGCAGCGGGGGGTGCTGCGGATAGGCCGAAGTGTTCGGTACTTGAGGCGCCCGAGGGGGTCTGGCGCAACCTTAGCCTACGCCAATGTGCGGACAGCCCGCGTGGGGCGGCCGACCGACGACAGCGCCTGCTGCTTTGCCGTTACAATCTAGGGTCACACGAACGGATCCCGCAGGCCCCATGGACCGCGATAACACCACCGCCCGGAGACAGCCAGACCCCCTCTGCTTCCGCCTCGTTGCCGGTGACCGCCGGCAGCTGCAGCATTTCTGCACGGCCATAGCCGAGGGTGCCCGCCCCTGGCGAAGCGGCAAGACCCGGATCTGGCAGCTCGCCAACGATGCCGGCGAGGCGTTTTATGTCAAGGAGTTCTACCACGCCAGCCTGCGCGACACGCTGCGCCACCGGCTGCGCAGCGTGGTACGCATCTACCACGATGCCGAGCAGTTCCGCGCCGCGGGGCTGCCACTCGCCCGGCCCCTGTTCGCCGCCCTGGGCGGTAGCCGCTGGCTGCCCACCGGCTCCCTGGGGCTGGAGGCGATCCCTGGACCGACCCTGGAGCGGTACCTGATCGACCACACAGACGCAGCAGAGCGGATCACCGCCGTGCAAGCGGTCGCATCGGCGTGGGGTCAGTTGACCCGAGCCCAGGGCTTCCACGCCGATCCAGCAGCGCGCAACTTCATCCTCCGTGACGGCAACCCCGCGGATCCGTGGTTCATCGATCTGGAGAGCATCTATCCGGTACCCTGGGTACCGCGGCCGGTGCAGTCCCATCGCCTCAAGAAGTTTGCGCTGAGTACCGCGCGCCAAGTCGCGAAACGAGGCGCCCCAGGGCTTTCACCCGAGCTGGCTTCGGCGTTCGTGGATCACTGGGCCGCTGCAGCGGGCCTGCGCGGGGGCCGCTGGCAACGGCGGCTGACGCGGGAGATCGCAGCGGCGCTGGACCGGCAGATGGTACTCTCAAGGGCAGTCTCTCAGAGCTGACCAAGGCCGTCATGAGCTACCGCCACAAGCAAGGCGGCGCTGGCCGCGATCACCGCCACCGCTCGCGGGCCGCGCCTCACGCCTCCGTCGGGACCAACTCCGGCCGCCAGAGCGCCAGCATCTGCCGAGCCCGCTGCGGGTACGACCACGTCTGCGCTAGCGCCTGGCCGGCGGTAGCACGCGCAGCAGCCGCATCGGGTTGCGCCAACGCCTGCCGCACGGCTTCAGCCAGCGCGCCTCCGTCCCCAGCCTGCGCCCAGAAGACCTCACGCTCGCTGACGAGCGCGCGCAACCCGGGTTGATCCGCGGCCACCACCGGCCGCCCGGACGCCAGGTACTCGGCCAGCTTTAACGGGCTTTCGCCCTCCGGCGGGGGCAACAGCAGCACATCGGCGTGCCAGAGCCAACGCGGCACATCCCGGCTCGGTTGCATACCGTGGAGATGGCAATTTGCCAGGCCATGCTCGGCGATGCGCGCGCGCACTTGCTCAAGGTCCTCCGCTGTCCCACCGACCAGGTGGAAGTCCACCTCGGGGACCTGTGCCGCGGCCTCGAGGATCTGCGGGATGCCCTTGTGGTCGTAGAGATGGCCGGCGTAGACGGCACGGGGACGGCCGTTGGCCGGGTACGGATCCGCAGGCAGAGACTCAGGAAGGGTGAAGGCCTCGATTTGTACGGCACAAGGCGTCGCAATTAGACGCGCCGCCGGGAACCCGGCTTCTTGGTAGGCCCGGAGGTGCGCATCGGAATTCGTGACGATGCCGCAGAAGGCAGAACCGCGCGCAGCGGCGCGGATGTACCGCCGTATGAGCGGCGGACGCGCCCCTTTCAGGTCATGTGCCTCCAGGATGCTGGGGATGCCCAGCCGCGCCGTCCACAGCGGCAGGGTCCAGTGGCGGGCGACCACGACATCCGGCCGCTCGCGCAGGATCCAGGGGAGCACGAGCGGCGGGAAGACGGAGCGCTCCATCCAACCGGGGACCTGGATCCAGCGAAAGCCCGAACCGACCGCGTACTGCTCGTTAAGGGTCGCGCGATCCCGCACCGGACCGCGGCGAGTGAGCAGCACCGCTTCGTCGGCCACGGCCGCGAAGCTCTCCCCGGTTCGGACGACGTTGAGCATTCGCGCACGGGTGCTGCCGGCGGCGTAGGCGGCGGTGTAGAGGACCTTCATCGGCACGTTCCCGGTAGCGGTGGACAGGCGGGCAAGCTACTACAGGCATCGGCACACGCCAACGTGGTAGCCTACGGCCGTCTCCGGAGCACGCCATCGGACCGTATATGACCCTGAATGTCTGCTATCTGCGCCGCTCCCCAGAGCGCAACGAGCACGCACTGGTACGACTGCGCAAGTGGTGGCGCATGCCGCAGCAGCAGGATACCTTCTTCGAGCAGTCCCTGCGCGCAGGGTGTGCCGTCACCACCCTGGCGGCGCCGTGGCTGCGCCGCCTGCCCCGGCGCTGGCTCCACCGCTTCGATGCCTTGGTGGTCAACGCCAAGGCGCTAGGGGACTGGTGGGACGATCAGGCCTACGTCCACGCCATGGTGGACCGCTTCCCGGGGCCGAAAGCCCTCTTCCTAGGCAGCGCCCATCCAGCGCACATGCCGACGGAAGAGATTGTCGACGCCTTCGATCTGCTGTTGAAACGAGAGCCTTATTGGGACTTGGAACGCTACCCGCTGCGCACTGAGAACCGCGACAAGATCCGTCCGACGCTGGCCGGCTGCCCCTTCGGGGGCCCGGAAGAAGGACCGGGCTGCAGCGAGCCGGAGGCGGACAAGCAGCACGATGTCTTTTTCGCCGGCCGAGTCAATGAGGCCAACGACGTCCGCGAGCAGGCCTGGTCGCGGATTGTAGCCTCCGAGCTGAATGCACTGGGCGGCCTTCAGCCCCGCCCACGGGCAGAGGCCGATGTCCCCGAGACATTGCGCGGCCCCCGGGTCAAGGGCACGGGCTACCGCGAGGCCATCTGCCGCGCTCGCATCAACCTCGCCCTCGACGGCTATGGACCGGTTACAGCCCGTCACCTGGAGCTATGGCAGGCCAAAGCCTTCATGGTCAGCGCGCCCAGCCTGCGTGACATCTGGCTGCACGAGATGCCAGTGGACGGGCGCGATTATGTCGCCTTCGACGACTACGACAGCCTCCTCGATACGCTGCGCGCCTACCTTGAAGACCCGGAAGGACGTCGGCGCATTGCACAGACGGGCGGCGCGTACTTCGCTCGGCTCTACGACCCCTTGCGCCATGGCCGGAACCTGGCTCGTTGGCTGCGAGGGTCTATCGAAGATCAAGGATCCCAATGAACCGTGATCACACTGCGCTGAACCCCGCACCGATCGCTCATTTGGTTAACCTCGGCCAGGTCGGCGGCGTGGAATCGATGATGCTCAGTGTTGCCCGCCGCCTGCACCCGGACCGGGATCATGGGGGACTCACGCTGACCGATCACCTTCACCCGCAATGGAAGAGCCAATGGCCACCCCAGGGATTGGCACTGTGCCCCCTGAAACGTTGGGGCCCTGTACGACTGCGGGAAAAGGGATGGCTCCATCAGCAAATCCTGCGGCGTCGCCTGCAACACAACGGTCAACCCGCTGCTGCCCTGCTCTGGGGGTTGTGGCCCTCTGAGCCGGTCCTCAAGACGCTGCGTGTCGAGGGCATTCGGATTATTTACATGGAGCACGGGTCTGCCTGGCGCAGCGAGCCGGGCGGACGCCTCGCCAAGGGGTTACCCTGGGCCGATCAGGTGATCACGAATTCAGCCGCTGCCAAGCGCGTGCTAGAACTAGGCTGGGGACTCGATCGACCAACGACGGTTCTGCTCAACCCGCTTCGGCCAGAGGCCGCGCCTTCGGCACCCCGTGCGGCACCACCGCGCGACCAGGCCAACCCACTACGCGTAGGCCTGGTGGGTCGCTGTGAACCGTTCAAGGGCTTCGAACTCGCCCTGCACGCCGCGCGCATCCTGCAGAGGAAAAGCGTTGCGCTGTGCATGGAGGTTGCCGGCGACGGGCCGGAGCGTCCGCGCCTGGAGCAGCTCGCGGAACGTTTGGGGTTGGGACAAGTCGTGCGCTTCCACGGCAATATCTCGGATATGGCGAGCTTCTATGGCGGCCTCGACCTGCTCCTCTGCCCCTCGCTGCGTGAGTCGTTTGGGCTGGTCAGCATCGAGGCGCAAGCCTGGGGAGTGCCGGTCGTAGTCAGCGGTGTGGATGGACTTCCGGAGACGGTGCATGCTGGAGAGACAGGCACCGTCATCCGGCCTTCGCTGACTACCCAGGATCTAATCAACTGTGATGTGGCAGCAGCACGCCTACCTCGGTGGGTCTACGACCCGAGCACGGACACACTGGGGGAGCCGAAAGGCGTGGCCCCGGAAGCGATCGCCGCCGCAATCCAACGCTACGCCGAGCACGAAACGATGCGACAAACCCACGGCAGCGCAGCCAGTCAATGGGCGTTTCAGCGTTTCCATATGGATAATTACGTTCGACAGCTTAGCGCCCTTCTCCACACACCTGCGACAGAAACGCGCTAACCCGCTCCCCCATCCGCCGGACATCGAAACGCGCCCGGGCGGTCTCTTGCCCCTGGGCCGCCAATGCTTGTCGACGCATCGGCTCGGCACGGAGCGCACTCAGCGCCGAGGCCACAGCCGCGGGGTCGTCGAAGGGGATGGGCAGACCATCCCGCTCCGGGGTCAACCACTCCCAGGTGCCTCCGGCAGCGGTGGCAATCACCGGCACACCCAGGTAGAGGGCTTCGATCACGGTGTTGGGAAACCCTTCGTTGCGGGAGGTGCTGACGAAGGCATGGGCCGCCGCCATCTCGAGATATGGGTTCGCCTGATAGCCGCGAAACTGGACCTGATCGGCGATCCCCAACGCCTTCACCAAGCCCTCCAGACGCTCGCGCTCTACCCCCTCACCCACGATGACCAGACCGGCCTCGGGGGCCGCCTGGAGGAAAGCTGCGAAGCCTCGCAGCAGCGTGGCAATGTCCTTGCGCTCGGTGAGCTTGCCCACCGTCACCACGGTAAAGGGGAACGGCGGCTCGCAACGAGCGGCTGCGGCTGCGGCCACGGCATCCCCATCCACGCCATTCGGGATAACCGCCACCTGCTCCGGCGCCAATAGGCCCGAGGCCAGCGCTGTCTCGCGAATGCTTGGCGCGTTCACGATGAGCCCGTCCACCCACCGGCCATAGACCCAGCGCTGGTGTGTCCACGGATGGAGCTCACGCACGATGCCCAGGCGCAGCACGTTACAGGCGCCGGTGCACCGGGCCGCCAGACCGGCCAGAACATAGTCTTTGCGTTTTGTGGGGATGAGGACATCGATACGCTCGCGGCGGATATAGCGCACGAGCCGCACCAGGGTCCAGGCATCCAGGAAAGCGAGGAACGGCCAACGGATCGTCGCCACCCCCGGCAACGCCGCCAGGCGGTCCCCCACCGCAGGCCGGCGATAGACCGCATGGACTTGATGCTCCATCGCCAGCGTCTCGGCGGCCAGCGCCACCCACTTCTCGTTGCCCCCCCAGTTGCGGGCCGAGTTCAGGAACAGGATGCGCATCACCGGCCCCTCGCCCAGCTGACAACGCGCCGACGCACCCGCTTGAACGGATAGTAGACCCTTTCGAGAAACCAGATCGCCAGGGGCGCTGGCTGACGGTCAGCTGCCTGCCAATACCCTTCGATCAAGGCGTGCTGCTCCGGCTCCGGCAGACCGAGCTTCATCAATAGCTTCACGCGCTCCAGCATCGAGGGTCGCGCCAACCGCAGCGCATCCAGATCGATCAACGAAAAGGCCGGCTCTCCAGCGGGCGGTGCGCTCCGAACCAACACATTCGCTGGGTGGGCGTCGCGGAACAGGACACCGGCATTGTGGACCTGGGCGAGGTAGCCCCCCAGGGATCGGGCCAAAGCGGTCATGGATCCACGCCCCGGCTGACGCAGCAGGGTGCGCAGGGAATGGCCCGGTTCGTAACGGGCGACCAGCCACGCCTCCTGCAAACGACCCCAGCGGTTGTAGCACTCGAAGGCACCAAGGGGCTCCGGCACACTACCCGGAACTGAACGATGCAGGCGCCAACCGGCAAGCAGGGTGGGGATCGCATAGCGGCGATAGGGCTTGGCAGGCTCTACGCGCTTGAGCACCACCGATCCGTGCTCTGCGGTCACCAGCCGGAAGACAGTGTGAGCGCGGGTTCGGCTGAGGCACTCGCCTTCACCCTCGAGCAACTGCGCACGCCAAGCCGACAAGGCGGCGCCGAACCGCGCCGGATCCCGGAGGGCCCCGCACGCCACGAGATACTCTCCCCCCCCTTCCGGAAGTGGTCTGCGCACCACCCCGAGCCCCTCATCGTCTACCGCCAGCTGCCGGACATGACGCCACGCCCGGCGCCATGACCACCCATCCCGGATCATCCCGGCAGCCGCTCCGGATCGTAGCCGAAGCGCTCGAAATCTTCAGCGTAGGCCTGGGCGATGAGGCGCCGCTCCGGCTCACCATAATAGGCAGCTACCTTGGTCGATGCCCCCGTGGCATGGCCGAGCGCCGGCACCAGCTCGTAGGGATCGGTACGCCCCGGGGCCAGTGCTGCGACGATTCGGGCCAGATCCGCCTGGAGGGACTCGACGTAGGCCACATCATCCAGTGTCTCAATCGGGAAAGGACACAGCCGGGCCTGCACACACCAGTGCGGATCGTCGTTAACCCCGCCGGCGGCAAGGTACTCGCAGAACCCTCGGAAGCCCACCGGCGGCTCACCGGGGGTAATCGCCCGCCGCCGGATTTTGTAACCGTACTTGCGGTGCCCCGCCTTCTCCAAGTAGGCGGCCAACACCCGTGTAAAGGGATTGCGGACCACGATGAACTTATAAAAGTCGCCGAGCGCCTGCACGGTCTGCGCATCCAGATCGCTCGGGCGAGTGAACCAGCGCTTGACCTCATCCCGGCCACTGGGCGATGGAGCGCCTGGGTTTAAAAGACGCCACAAGGTCCACGCGACCGTGGAGTTGGCCGCTTTCGGGACCCGCACCCAGACCAGTCGATGCGCAGGGGCGATAGCGATCCGCCGGTCGAGCTCGGGGAGAAAGGTCGCGTCCCAGTCGGTGGCATAAATGCGGTAGAACGGGTGTCGACGCTTGCGCCAGCCGGACCAGCGTCGCCCCGCCCCATCCAGGCGGGCCTGCCAACCCCTATAGGCCTTTCGTTTCACGCTCATGGTTGCGCAGTGTACACTGCGACGCGAGGGTGCTCCATCCTCCGCCATCTTGACGAATCCCACCACACTCCTCAGAACCTGGAGCTGTCGTGAGCAACACAAGCGTACGTCCCTTCTTCTGGCTGCACATTAAGAAGTCCGCCGGGCAGAGCATCCGCACCGCCCTTGGCGATGCTTACCAACGGACGGACCGCAGCAACCCAACCCCTTTCATCGCGCTCCCCCGGGCCGAGTGGAACGACAACCTCAATAACTTCCGCATCCCCCTTGGCGAGTACGATTACCGACGTATGCTCTTTGCCAAGCGCTTCCTTTTCGACGACGAGGAGAGCTTCCGTAACACGTTCAAGTTCGCCGTCGTGCGCAACCCGTACGACCGCGCACTATCCTGCTGGCGCTACCTCTACAGCCGCCACACACGGCTCTGGCGGCGCACACTGACCTATTTCAGTTTCGAGTACTTCCTCCGCAGCCTGCCGGAGATCTGGGCTGAAAAACGAAACCGGCACATCGCCACTCATACTGCGCCGATTTGGCCCGACATCACCGACCAGGACGGAATAACTGTCCTGCTCGACGATATCGCCTACCTAGAACGGTTACCGGAGGACTTCGCGCGCATCGCCTCAGCCATCGGCTTGAACGACCGCCATTTACCCTACAAAAACATTGGGCGCCGCACTTCCCGGAAACTTCTTTTTCGTGCCTACAATTCACGCACAAAGGCCTTGGTCGAGACACTATACGAAGACGATATAAAAAAATTCGGGTATCATCCATAACACACACCCCTTTACGGAGAAAACTCGGCACACAGCACGGAGGTTATACCGCGCATGAAACACGTAGCATTTGTCACTGCCTATCCTGTACACGGTAATCACGGCATGCTCTCCGTGAATATAGCTGCACGGGACATCATCAACAGAATAGCCCCGGAGTGGACGTGCACCTACTTCTGCATTGAAACCGACTATTCACTATGCTTCCCTCATTTTGGTGGCTTCCACTATGAACAACTTGTCGCCCCCGAATCCCAACTAAAAAATTACGATATCGTTTTTTTTTGGGGCGACTTTTTGCAATGCGAGACTTACCTTTTAGACGTCGCCAACCGATTACAGAAACGGGAACAAACAACCTATCAAAAGGCATTGGACCGTTGTTTTAAATGCCTTCTCTTTGAAAACACATCACCTGAGCTTCTCCAAAAAACGGTGCTGTTTGGTGGCTCCACATTCCCGAACGCTGGTTATAAAGCACCAAAATCAGATAGATACAAGAACGCGGCGCGCAATCTCCTGGCCTCTAGCCTTCTAGTCATGCCTAGGGATGTTTTTACTTATGACTATTTCGCCTCGCTTGTTCCCTATAGAGCAAAAAATGGAGATCTCACCCCTTCGTTAGATCCAGCTTTTTTTCTAGATAGCAATCTAGCTTGCTCACAACCACCAAAAAAAGACCACATTCTTATCGCATTATCGCGCTCTTTCGCCTCAAAAGGTTTTGTTTTAAAACGCAAGCATGCTAACTCCTCAAGAATAATCAATTACCTCTCCAATGTCTTTCAACTGCCAACACGAAAAAGCGGCTGGAGGACCAACCCATGGAACGTTGAGCATTTTGAACACACTCTAGCCGAACTCCAAGATGCAAAGTTCGTTATCACAGACACTTATCACTGCGCCATTAACTCCTGGCTACGCGGCACTCCAGCTGTGCTCTTGACCGAAAGACACGCCTCTTTTTCTTCGCCCACCAGCTCATTAAAGCTAATTTTGCTTGCCAACTCAATAAACGCGACACCCTTTTTGCTCACTTTGTCTAGAAAAGCAAAAACAAACATAGAAGCAGCGCACGCGATACATCTCGCTCTTAAGACCGACGCTCCCTACGACACACTTGATACCATCATAGCCAAAAAGGATCACGCGATCGAAAAACTTTATAACGTGTGCGTCAACAAATGAATGGGTGTGACACGGTGTTACTAACAGTCTAGAAAGAGTTGCCAGTACCTGATTATGTACGTAGTCGGTCGTACCCGTCCGGTTGACCCCGTCTGGATAGCCCGGAGCGGCCGCTGCAGTCTGAGCAGACTCGCTTATGCGGCCTGAGGATCGCTCCAGTGGTAGGGCAGCAGCTCTCTGATGCGGTTGGCGGGGTGGTCCTGGATGCGCCCGAGCACGTCCTCGAGGTAGCGCCGGACGTTGACCCCCCAACTTAAACAGCCGCGCGTATAACTCATTGATGCGCCGGGAGCGCACTTAAAATTTGGCACTACGCGCTGACGTTCGCTTGGCTCGGCGGCTTCACCTTGTACCGCACCCGGATCCCTGGACACCCCGTAAGCATGGTCATGCCGCCATCGGCATGGTCTCAAGGTAGTCGGCACGGACCTGCCCCCCCAAGTTAAACAGGTAACGGCCGGTTGAGCCCGGGTACTAGCGGCGGCTCTCTTTGCGCGTCAGAGACTTATTGCGCGCCACACCGTGAGAGGCTGTAGTGCCAAACATCATTCGCAAGGGTTTGC